>NZ_JBEPDB010000001.1:0-240870 GCF_040300025.1 Dactylosporangium sp. NPDC000555
ACCTGCACCGGCACCGGCCAGGCCAGCCCGGCCAGCGGCCGGAGCAGCAGCGCAGCGAACGGCGGATAGGTGAACCCGAGTGACCCCTGGGTCGGATCCGGCACGCTGAACTCATGAAGGGGACGGCCGTCGCGCCACCACTGCACCGCCAGGTGGTAGATCCGCAGGTCGGCGAAATGGTGCCGGTTGCCATACCAGTTGTGTCCGATGCCGGCGACCAGCCACGCCATCGCCGCCACTGCAAGCCGCCAGGCAATTGCAGTGAGCCGGCGCAGCACCTGTGCGGTTTCTTCTTCAGCCCGCGCTGCATTCGTTATTGATCGAAATCGATGTATGTTGACCGGCCTTCCTGCGGCGAGTCGTTGACGCAGTCTCGTGATGTACGACGAAAGCGCGTTACGCACGCGCGTCGGCGGCTCTTTCTCCCAGGCGTGTTCGATCAATTCGTCCGGGTTGACGGCAATGTTCGGAGTCATGAGCAGGGCGCCGAGCATGGTCCGCTGCCGTCAATGGCCAAGCAGGTCGGCGCGCTCCACCCGGTCGCCGACCGGGTCGTTACTGCCCATTGAGGGCGGCGTCAAACTCGCGTACTCGTCGTCCGTCCGGCTCGATCCGGGTCCGTCGTCGACGAGCAGGAACAGGTATTCGTCCTCCCAGATCCTGACCTGGCTGAGGTGGATCCGGACGGCCGGCCATCGGAACGGGGTATACGAGGGTGAGGTGGGCCGCTACCGCGTCGGCCAGGGATCCAGCGTGCTTCTGCGACACCGGAACATGGCGAGGCCGACCGCCTTGGGTGCAGCCCCTGGACGGGAGAGGGGCCGCGACGGGATCTGGAACAGTGTCGGTGTGACGGAGCGCCAGGGACTCGGCCTGACCGGCATCCAGCGGCCAGAGGATGTCACGCCGCCGCTCAGGCAGAACTTGATCGACTGCTGGGTAGCAGTGACCAACGCCGGCGGGGCCGCTGGTTTCCCTTTCCCGCCTGTGACGGCCGCGGAGGTCGCGACGGCCGTCGACCGTATCCTCGGTGAACTCCAGCCCCAGTACAGTCGGCTATTGGCTGCTTCCTGCGACGGCACGCTCGCCGGGTGGGTGTTGCTTCGGCGGGACCCGAGCCCCTTGGTCTGCCATTGGGGAAGCGTTCACCATCTCCAGACCCATCCTGAATACCGCGGCCGGGGGATCGGTGTGGCCTTGATGCGAGAGCTGCACCGCATCGCCCGTGACGAACTTGGACTGGAGCAACTCCACCTGGCCGCGCGCGGTGGTATGGCCCTGGAGGACTTCTACCGTCGGCTCGGGTGGCGCGAGATCGGCCGTTGGCCGAACAAGCTGCGCTTGGCACTCGGCGACACCAGAGACGAAGTGCTCATGGTGCTCGCCCCGCTATGACGGTAGGTAGGCCACGCCCCGCAGGTGTGCCAACGGCATCGGCGGGGCGGGCACCTTGCCGACGTATTCCATGGACCCAGTGAAGAGTCACGTCAGTCGGGGCGGCCGTTTGGCCATTGATGTCTGGTGCTCATGGCATGGAAGACCTTCTTCGGTTCCCAGCGGGTCTCGTCGAGCATGCGCACGACGCCGTAGGAGGCGATGTCACGGTCGCGGGGCTTGTCGTAGTTGGCGAAGGAGAACCACAGCGCGGTATCCACGCCTTCTTCCTCGAAGATGTCGAGTAGTTCGTTGAGGTAGCGGACCTGCTCGTCCTCGTCCGGGATCGCTCCTTGAGGTGGTTGCCAGGCCATGCCGCCGAGGTCGCCCGCGCCAAGGTAGGCGCACGTGCCGTACTCGGTGATAGCGACAGGCTTGCCGTGGGAGAGGGCCTCGCGCAGGTGGGTTCGGAAGGTATCGGCGTTCTGTGCGCTTCGGTAGGCGTCGATGCCAACCAGGTCGAACGGGTCCCATTCGACGGGTTCCCAGGGTCCGGAGGCGTAAGTGATCCTCCCGCCGAAGTGGGCGCGGACCGTCGTCGCGGCTCGGGCGAGGAAGGCGTTGAGGCGTTCGGGGACCGGACCGAGGGAGGTCCACCACTGGATGTCGGCGGTGGCCATGGCGTGGAGGCGGTCGAGGTAGGTGTCGCCGGGAATGAAGCCGTGGGCGAAGGCACTGAGCTCGCAGCCAGTGACGAGCAGTACCTGAGCGCCGTCCTGTCGCAGGGCCTCGGCGCGCTGCGCGCAGTCGGCGAAGAACCGCAGGATTTCCCCCGGGGGAAGGTCGGCCGGGAATGGGGAGAACCACACTTCGAGGCCGGCATCGGCTGCGTGCTGGGCTGCGATGCTCAGCCGCTCGGCGTCGCGGCCGGAGACGCGCACGGCGTCGCAGTGCAGGTCACCGGCGATCGTGGTCATCTCGTGCCGGACTTGCTCGGGGTCGAAGATCTTTCGGGTGAGCAGATGGTCGGGGAAGGTTCCGGTGTCGTAGTTGATGCCTCGTGCGCGCACGTCAGTGCCCTTTCCGCATGATTGAGTCCGTGTTCCAGCAGGTCGAAGGACAACTCGACGTCTTGGGCCAGAACGCGGCCGGCCTCCTGGGCGGAGGCGCCGTCCAGGAGGCGCTTGAAGTGCGTCTCCTGGAGCGTGAGTAGGGACGCGGCGATCTGGGCCGCCATGAGCGCGGCTGCCGTGGGGCCGTACTCATCGGTCAGGATCTGTGCCAATGCCTGGCGCTGCTGATACAGCAGACTGCTTGCCGCGTTCTGCAGTGCCGGGCTGTCCTGGATCACGCGTACGCGAGTGAGCAGCTTGTCAAGGTCCGCCTCCGGCATCTGTCCGGCGGCGAACGCGCGATAGTGCGCTCGTAGCGCTTCCAGAAAGGTCTGGCCAGCCGGCCGCCGGGCGACGATCCCGGCCAGGTCGTCGCCTCCCACGCCCTGAAGGGCGAGTGATTCCTTGGTCGGGAAGTAGTCGAAGAGCGTCGCCTTGGCCACCTCGGCGGCCTCGGCGATCTCGTTGACGGTCACCGCGTCGAAACCGCGCTCGGCGAACATCCGCGACGCCACTGCGGCGATCCGTTGCCTGGTCTGTTCCTTCTTGCGCTCGCGAAGCCCTGCCACACGGTTCACGATAACCATACTCGGTTTAAAAATGAACTTGGTCTGCCATTCGAGGAGATGTCACCAGGCCTGCTGGTCGACGGTGGGCCACCCGGAGCGGGCTGGGCTGAGTGTCTGGCAGCCCTACGAGTACCTCGACTGGCCGCGATCGAACGTGCCCACCGCGAACCGGAGATCCGCCCGCCGGTCCCTGTCGATAGGATGCGCGGGGACAGCGGCCGTAGCTACCCGGACGATAGTCAGTGATCGTGACCTGGAGGAACGGGTGGCGCCGACGCAGCGGATCACCGCAAAGAACGCCCGTTTCCAGCAGTGGCAGGCGCTACTGACGAACCGTAACAAGCGCCAGCGTTCACGTGAGTTTCTCGTGCAGGGCGTACGGCCGATCAATATCGCCATCGAGCAGGGCTGGCCGATCCAAACCCTGATCTTCGACGGAAGACACCAACTCTCGGGCTGGGCCCTGGAACTGATCCGGACGACTCACGTCGAGCAGGTGGCCATGGCCCCTGAGCTTCTTGCCGAGCTGGGTGAGAAGAACGAGGACGCGCCCGAGGTCATCGCGGTGATGGAGATTCCGGATGACGACCTCGGCCGGATCAAGGTATCCGGGGACTTCCTCGGTGTCCTATTCGACCGGCCGACGAGTCCGGGCAATATCGGCGCCATCATCCGCTCTGCGGACGCATTTGGGGCCGACGGTGTCATCGTGACCGGTCATGCCGCCGACGTCTACGACAGCAAGTCGGTGCGGGCGAGCACCGGATCCCTGTTCGCGGTGCCGACCGTCCGGGTCCCCTCAGCGCGAGAGGTGATGGTCTGGCTCGAGGAACACCGGGCGGCCGGAACGCCGGTGCGGGTCGTCGGCACTGATGAGCGCGGCGATGTCGACGTTTTCGACTTCGACTTGACCGGTCCCACGCTTCTGCTGGTCGGCAACGAGACCAAGGGGTTGAGTTCCGCCTGGCGCGAGCTGGCTGACCACATGGTCAGCATCCCCATGGCCGGCACCGCCAGCTCGCTCAACGCCGCCAACGCCGCGACGGCCGTGCTTTACGAGGCTGCCCGTCAGCGCATCGTCCGGGACCGGCGTCCTCGTTCACGACCCTGACGACTGCGACTGCCCGGTCGGGGGCGGTGCTTCGAGGGATGTCAGTACCGCGTCGATGAGGCCGGGGAAGCGCTCGTCGAGGTCGGCGCGGCGTAGGTCGATCCAGCGTTCTCGTCCTCGGACGGTCGTTTCGGTCAGACCTGCTTCGCGGAGCACGCGGTAGTGGTGGGACATCGTGGTCTTGTGGACCTCGACGTCGTTGTTGATCGCGGTGCAGTTCTGGCTGCCCAGGTCGGCCAGCCTGGCCACGAGCGCTACCCGTGTGGGATCGGCCAGGGCGGCGAGTACGTCGACCAGGCGCAGGTCAGCCGTCGCCGGCTGCAATGGCTGCTTCATCCGAGCGCCTCCCTTCCTCACCGCAGTGTACTGCTAGTTGGATAGTTGGGCGACAATCAAACTTATGATAGTTTGACGCCGGTCCAACTGTCAGCGCCGGTGCGCGTCCGGCTCGGAAGGGGGCGGTCATGAACCGTCAACGTGTTGCGTCGGCGCATTCGGGTCGAGCGCTGCTGGTGTGGGCGTTGCTGGTGGTGGCGGCGAACCTTCGAGCGCCGCTGACCGGGGTGGGGCCGGTGCTGGATCAGATGCAGGCCGACTTGGACCTGTCGCCGGCGGCGGCGGGACTGGTCACCACACTTCCGTTGCTGGCGTTCGCGGCGCTGTCTCCGATGGTGCCGCGACTGACGGCACGACGGACCCCTGAACGGGTGCTCGCCGGCGCCCTGGTGGTGCTGGCGGCCGGGATCGCGTTGCGGTGGGTGCCGACGGCGCTCGGTCTGTTCGCGGGCACCATGCTGATCGGGGCGGGCGTCGCGGTCGGCAATGTGCTGCTGCCGAGCCTGATCAAGCGCGACTTTCCCGCCCGTGTCGGATTGCTCACCGCCGCCTACGCGACGGTGATGGGCGGGGTAGCCGCCGTCGCCTCGGGCATCGCCGTTCCCCTCAGCCGGGCCGCCCCCGGCGGGTGGCACGCCGCAATCGGCTGCTGGCTGCTGCTCGCCGTCGTGGGCATCGTGCTGTGGCTGCCACAGATGCGGGCCACCCGGCCGGTCTCGGACGTGACGCGCAGCATCCGACTGCCCTGGATGTCGGGGCTCGCCTGGGCGGTCACCGCCTTCATGGGACTGCAGTCATTGGGCTTCTACGTCGTCATCACGTGGCTGCCGCAGATTCTGCAGGACACCGGCGGCATCGCCTCGGCCACCGCGGGGTGGCTGCTGTTCCTCTTCCAGGCGGTGGCCGTGCTGACCAGCCTCGCCGTCCCGGCCGCCATGCGGCGCACGGCGGACCAGCGTGCCCTCGCCGCCGTAAGCTCGGCGGTCCTCCTCGCCGGCTATTTCGGACTCCTCGCCGCGCCGGGATGGGCACTGTTATGGGCGGTCGTCCTCGGTCTGGGCGGCGGGGCCTGTCTGGTGCTGGCCCTGGCGTTCCTCGGCCTGCGCGCCCAGGACGCCCCCGGTGCGGGTGCGCTGTCGGCCATGGCCCAGTCGATCGGCTACCTGGTGGCGGCGGCCGGGCCGGTGCTGTTCGGACTGCTGCACACCGTCAGCTCCAGTTGGCGGGCGCCTCTTCTGGTGATGTGTGTCGCCGCAGCCGGCCAGGTCATCGTCGCCATCATGGCCGGTCGGGGCACTGTCGCAGACAAAGCCTTGGACGTAGCAGCCCAGCGCCGCGCCACCTGAGCCTCGGCCCGGCGATCGCGGCCAAGTTCAGCGAGGCATTGAACAGACCCGGACAACGAGCTCATACCACTGGCTACCCATCAGCGGAAGCTGTACCGTGACCGCTCGGCGCGCGCCGTCCGCGGTGACCACGGACAGGTCTACCGGCAACGGCCTCACTCCGGCACCATCGGAGCAGGGGACTGTCGCCGTCACCGCAAACCAGCCCGTCGCAGCAGGCGCTATCCGCCGCTGTCCCTTGACCATGACAGCCGCCGCATCGGCCGCGCCCGACACCTCCACCGGCATCGGACCGCCGTTCACGGCTGTAACGGCCCCCTCGATCGTTATGCGCCCTGGTTCGCCACCTACTGATTCGATCCCAGCAGCGGCAAGGACCAACGAAACCTCCGAAGCCTCGCGACTTCGCTGTTGCACGGCCATCCATTGATACGTGGCCAACGCGCCCGCCACGACACCGACCAGAACCAATGCCACGACGGCAGGTACAGGAACCCGTACTGACATCAATCGTCGCAAGCGACGCCACGGCACAGCAGTCGACTCCGCCGGGCCGTCGTCGATCATGCCGAGATCAATGGAAACGTCAACCGGAGCTCCACGCACAGCATCGCGCACCGACACACCGTATCCGCCTCACCTCGGGCACCCGCGTCCGTTCTCCGCCGTACTGACGAGCCCCAGCGGTGGGTCCGTAACCGGCTCGCCGAGGACTGCGTCGATCGCTAGCCTCGTCCGGTGACCGCCGATCTGCCGACGTTCGAGTTCGCCTTTCCCGGCCCGCTACGCGACAAGCTGGTCACTGCCGTACTCGATGGCATCAAGACCACCACCACCGGGTTGCTCCAGGACTACGAAATTGACGGCGAGCCCCTGCCTGTCGTGGGCGCCCGGGCGACTGTGGTCGATTCCGCCGGCCGCGGGGTCGCGGTTATCGAAGTGACTGAGGTGCGGGTGTGCCGACTTGGCGACGTCGATTTCGACCACGCCCGCGACGAAGGTGAAGGCGATGACTCGGTCGCGGCCTGGAGAGCCGGGCACGAGGACTTCTGGCACGGAACGGACTACCGAGGCTGGCTGGGCGACCCGGAGTTCGTCGTGAACGACGACACGCCGGTCGTGCTGAAGCGGTTCCGTCTCGTTGCGGTGCTCTGACCCGCCAAAAAAAGTGCTCTGACCCGCCCAAGAAGGTGAGCAGCCCGGCCGCTCGCAAACGCGGCCGGGAGCTTGCTCACCGGACCTCAGGCGGAGAGCAGGCCGCCGTCGATGACCACGGACTGTCCCGTGATGTATGCGGCGGCCGGACTGAGCAGGTGCACGATGAGGGCGGCCACCTCCTCCGGATCGCCCTGCCGGCCCAGCGGCACCCGCGCGACAATGCCGTCCACGGCGGCATCCGCGTCGGCCTGGGCCTTCCAGTACGGATCGTTGAATGGGGTGTCGATCCACCCCGGACACACACTGTTGACGCGCACTCCGCTGCCCGCGAGCTCGACCGCCAACGATCGGGTCAGGCTGATGAGCGCACCCTTGGACGCGGCATACGCGAACGTGCCGGGGCTGCCGCGGTGAGCCGCGGTCGAGCCTGTGAACACGATGCTCCCGCGGGTGTCCGCCAGCGCCCCCATGGCCGCCTGCGCAAGCAGGTATGGGGCTCGCACGTTCACCGCCATTGTCGCCTCCCACGCCTCGACCTGGAAGGACTCCAAGGGAGCAACGACGTGCAGACCGGCCGTCACGACGACGTGGTCGAGCCGCCCGAATGCCTGCAGGGCTGCGGCCACGGCGGCCTTCGGCGCGTCCCGGTCGGCCAGGTCGTGATGCCCCACGACGATCCGCCCCGGAGCCTCCTGCGCCGCCACCTCATTCGCGGCCGAGTCATTGAGGTCGGCCAGGTAAACGTCGGTCCCGGCGGCGCGCAGAGCCTGCACTGTCGCACGGCCGATCCCGGTGGCGCCGCCCGCGACCAGCGCGCAGGTCACGCGCCCGTCACCGCGTACGCCCGGTAGTTGGCCGATCCCGGCCCGGCCGCACGGTTCTTCACGATGGCAGCCGCGCGATACACCGCCGAGCTCGGCGTGGCATCACGGACGACGGCCGGAACGTCACCGCCCTCGCTGCTGCTGTCGGCCAGGGCGTTGAGGATCCGTGCCAGAAACTGGGGCAGGTCGTTCGGCAGTTGCGATGTGATGAGATTGCCATCGACAACGACGGCTTCGTTGCGCCAGTCGCCACCGGCATGAATCACATCGTCCTTGATGACAGGGACCGACGTGACGGCACGTCCCTTCACGATGTCCGCGCTCGCCAGCAGCCACCCCGCGTGGCAGATTGCCGCGACCGGGGCGCCACGGTCATTGAGAGTGCGAACGAGCTCGACAAAGCGCGGTTCCCTGCGCAGGTACTCGGGTGAAAAGCCTCCCGGCACGATCACCGCGTCGAAGTCGTCTGCCGACACATCCGCGATGCCGACTTCGGCCACCGCCGGGTAGCCCAGCTTGCTGCCGTACACCTCCCCCGCGCGGGAGCCTACGATCGTGACCTTCACACCGGCCTCACGCAGCCGCAGGACCGGGTACCACAGCTCCAGCTCCTGGTACAGGTTCTCGGCAAGGACAGCGACTCGAGCCTTCTGCAGTTCCATCCAGTCCTCCGTCAGACCGCAATCGAGAAGATGCGTCGGGGGTTGTGAATCATGATCTTGTCGAGCTGTTCGTCGGTGACACCCTTGGATTTCAAGCGCGGAACCCAGCTGGTGAACATGTAGTTGAGGTCGACCTTCTCATTCTCCAGCTGCGGGTCGGTTTCGGTGACCGTCGCGCGGGGGTTGAAGAACCACCGATCGAACGTCAGGACGATACGATCCACGTAGCCTTCCTCGATGAGCTCCACGAGGGCATTGGCCATCGCCTCGTCCAGCTCTTCCGCGCTACTGATGCGCCAGGGAATGCCGATGTGGTCGAGCTGGACGTTCGCGCCCATCTTGAGCACCTCGCGGATCATGCCCAGGTGAGGTGGCACGAAGGCGTGGCCGATGATCACCTTTGACAGGTCCATGCCGACCTCGTCGAGGATTTCGAGCTGCTCGCGTCCGGGGTTGGTGACCTGGAAGTCCATCGGGTCGATGTGCGTGTTGATGGCGCAGCCGGTTTCCATGGCCGCCTTGCCGGCGGCCCGGATCAGGCGGTCCTCCACTTCGTGGACGTAGCGACCGTACGCGCCCAACGGGCTCGGCTTAGGGAAGACGCTTTCCTGACCGGTGGCGATCTTGATGGCGCCGGCCTTGTACGGCGTCTGCTGCCACGCGAACACCATGCCCTCGGTGAGGTCCCGCACGAAGAACTCGGTGAGCTCCTCGATGGTCTGCCGGCGCCAGTAGTAGGGCACGCCCATGCGTTCCGGGAAGAACCCGGTGATCGCCACGACGTTGATGCCGGTGCGCTTGGCGACGTCCACCATGAACTGCGGGTGACGGCCGACCTCCGCCGGGGTCATGTCGACGAGGGTTTTGTACCCGTGGGGGAGCATGCCATTGGTGATCTGGTCGCTGACCCGTTCCACGGCGGCGGGCTGGTCGAATACGGTCCGGTGGTCCAGCTCGGCCCCCGGATACCCGTACAGCAGGTGCTCGTGGGTGAGGATGCGACCGGTCTGCTCGGCCGGAACGTCACCCAGCACGGTTCGGAAGATGTCCATGACGAACTCTCCTTTGGCGTCGACGAACGGTGGCTCAGCCGGCCAGCTCGGCGCGCAGCCGGGTGACCAGGGAAGGAAGGGAGTCAGCGTCCACCGCGACACGGTCGGGATCGACGTCGAGGACGAGCTCTCGAACCAGGTGGGCACCAGTGCCGCTCGCGAAAACGGGCACCCCCTCGGCGTGCAACCGTTTGAGAAGAGACACCTGCTCGTCGCTGACCGCCGGGCGACCAACAACGGTCCCCGGCACTACCAGTGCATCCACCGACTCGGACACGACCTCGTCCGCTGCAGTGTCCCCGAGAATCGGGTATCCCAAGTGGCTCTCACACGGGCCCTCCCCTGGACCGACGACCTTGACCTCCGCCCCCTCCTCCCTGGCGCGCAGGACCGGGTACCAGAACTCAAGCTCCTGGTAGCCGTCGAAGGCGAGGACGACGATCGAACGATTGGACAAAGTCATGAGGAGTGACCTGGCCTCTCAGGGAACTGGTCTAATACATGAACCAGTTGCAGTGTGTCACACGATTGATTGGTTGGGAAGGTCCGCCATGAGCCGCTGACGCCGCAGGAATCGATCGCCGCGGGGGACCCTATGAGCGCGTTGCCGCGGTCGCCGACGGACCCCATCGAGGGCGGGATCTCGCTGTCGGTCCCGGGATTCGGTGGGTCAGGAGCCGCCCGGCGCCGCGGTGAACTTGTCGAGTGCGAACGACGCGGCCCCAAGAAGTGCGGCGTCCTCGTCCTCGATTACATGGTGCAGCTCCGTCCGGGCCCAGCGCGGCCGGGTGAGGTCCCACTGCGTCAGCACCGCTCGGCCGAGCCATGTGTTCGGGGACAGCGGCGTGCCGGCCAGGACGATGCGGTGCGGATCCAGCGTCGCGACGATCGTGCGCATGCCGGCGCACAATGCGACCGCGGACCGGCTGAGTATCTCGGCCGCCCGGCTGTCGCCGTCCTGGGCGGCGTCTTGAAGGTCTCCGGCGTGCAGGACGCGTCCAGTCCGAGCGCGCGCGGCGAGCAGTGGACTCAACCCTGCCTCCGCGAGTGCGTTCGCGGCTTCGGCCAAGGTCCGTCCAGAGACCAGCCGCTCCAGGCAGCCGGTGCTGCCGCACGGACAGATCGGGCCGTCGACATCGATCACCACGTGGCCGAAGTCACCGGCTCCTCCGAGTCCGGGGTCCAGCGAACCGTCCTTGATTACCGCTCCGCCGACGCCGGTACCCATGGTCAGGACGGCGGTCGTACCGTGCGGCCAGCGCGCTGCCACGCCCAGCGCCGTGGCCTGGACGTCATTGAGCAGGTAGGTGGGCAGTGGCAGGTGGGGACGCAGTGCGGCCGCGATGTCGGTCCCGTCGGTGAAACCGAGGTTGTGGGCGGTGCCGACGATGCCTTCCTGGATCACACCCGCGAGTCCTACACCCACCGCCGTAGGAGGCTGGGCGAGGTGTGCGGTGGTGCGTAGGACCATGTCCGCGACGGTGGCGTACTGCTCTGCCAGGCTCTGCGGCTTGGCGCGCCGATCCTTGCGCACGATCCTGCCGCCCGACACGGCGGCCACTCTGATCCAGGTCCCACCCCAGTCGACGGCGGCCACGAGGGGGTCGTGACCGCCGTCGACCGCGAGGTCAGACAACGCAGCCTGGCCGATATTCGCCGGCCACCGAGAAGATGCCCGAGGCGGGCTCCTGGCTCATGTTGTAGAACGAGTGCTGCGTGCCGGCCGGGATTCGCACACCGTCCCAGGGGTTCAGCTCGACCCACTTCTTCGTGCCGGTGAACTCGACGTGCAGGTTGCCTGACTCCACGAAGACCACCTTGTCCGCGCCGTGGCTGTATTCGCCACTGCGCTGGCCGCCCAGGAACGACATCTTCCCAGCGGTGAGGTGTTCCGTGCTGGCCAGGATTCCCACGAGGATCTCGCGGCCCCGAACGCTGCCCTCCATGCGCCAGAGGATGTCGGCCTCCCGGATCATCCAGGTGGTCCGCTCGCGAGGGGTGTCGCGGGCCATCGGCCAGTTTCCGAGCAGCTCGTCCTGGCCCTGCTTCGGCGGACCCTCAAGCGGAGGTTGGGCCCGAGCGTAGGCTCCGCCAGTTCCGGACTTGGGGGCAGGCTGGAAAAACTCGAGCATCCGCAGCTGCTCGTTGCTGTGGTTCCACTGGTAGTGCCATGTGTCCTTGCGGAAGAAGATGGCCTCACCGGGGTTGACGACGAAGACCTCGCCGGTGACCGGGTTGCTCTGGACCATGCGCCCCTCGAGCACGTAGAAGAGCTCGTCCGCTCCGAACACGGTGGGGTTGGCCGGCGAGGAGATCGCGGAACCGTTCGGCTGCATGCCGACGATGTTGAGGTTCATCGTTGCGTCGTCGGCGTAGAACCAGTCGCACAGCCGTCCGGTGGTCTCGTCACCCCAGGTGCGCCGCTCGAGGTCTTGGTATCGGAGGACTACCGGCTCGCGGGTGGTCTCGTCTGTCATGTCGCCTTCTCGGGTCGGACGCTCTCGCGTCGAATCCAGCCAAGCACGTGAAGCTAACTGGTTCAAATACTGGACCAGTCTGATGGATTGGGTCGGCCGTGTCAATCACTGCGGCCTGCGCGACAAGCGACTTCCCGGGAGCGGGCGGCCTGGCGTTAGGATGCATCCCTGCCGGCGGGGCGCCGCAGTGCACAGGAACGAACCAAGGAGGGGCATCCCGTGGTGAAGGCACTCGACCTCAAGGTCTCCCCGGCCCGGGTAGAGGGCCGCAACAACGCGGTCGAGGCCTATCG
Source organism: Dactylosporangium sp. NPDC000555 (assembly GCF_040300025.1). Lineage (NCBI taxonomy): Bacteria > Bacillati > Actinomycetota > Actinomycetes > Micromonosporales > Micromonosporaceae > Dactylosporangium > Dactylosporangium sp. NPDC000555. Next base: position 12,315 of record NZ_JBEPDB010000001.1, read on the forward strand.
CGTCCTCCAGGAAGCGCTGACCGTGGGGCAGTTCCCGGCCGGCACGCGGTTGCCCGGTGAGCGCACCTTGGCCGCCGAACTCGGGGTCAGTCGTGCGACGCTGCGACAGGTGCTCAGCGCTCTGGCCGATGCCGGACGGATCATGCCATCACCACAGCGCGGCTGGTTCGTTGCCGAAAACCGGCTCGTGCACGAGCCCAACCGGCTGCGCGGGCTCAGCGAGGTCGCGCGTGAGCGTGGCATGGAAGCGTCGTCCCGGGTCATGCGGGCCACGGTTCGCCAGCCAACACTGGCCGAAGCGGAGGTCCTGGGAATCGACACGTCCCAGCCCGTGGTCGACCTGCGCCGGGTCAGGCTCCTGGACGGGTCGCCGCTCAGCGTCGACGACTCGTGCCTCGATGCCTCGCGGGTCCCCGGCATCGAGGACATCGACTTCACCGGCCAGTCGCTCTACGACGTGCTGCGCGATCGGTACGACATTGCCGCCAGCCGCTGCGACTACGAGCTCGCGGCGGAGGCGGTCAAGGCGAGGGAGGCCAAGCTCCTCGGACTCGGGCCCGGCGATCCGGTGCTGGTCGGTTATCAGAAGACCTTCGACCAGCACGACCAGTGCTTCGACGTGGGCCGCCAGCTGTATCGCGGGGACGCCTACCGGTTCCAAGCGTCACTGTTCCGGTTCTAAAGCCAAGGCGGCGCCGTCGACCGTCAGCCCTTCATCGCACCCGATGCCATTCCCTGCATCAGCCTCTTTTGCACGAAGAGGAAGAAGATCACCACGGGGATGGTGAAGATCGCGCTCGCTGCCATCACTCCTCCCCAGTCCGTGTAGTAGCTGGAGAAGTACTGCTGCAGAGCGACCGGGAGCGTTTCGATCTCGGGTCGCTGCATGTACGTCGCCGAGAACATGAGTTCGTTCCACGATGTGATGAATGCGTAGACGGAACTCGCGGCCAACCCCGGCCAGGCCAGCGGAAACACGATCGACCATACGGCTCGCAGCCGGCTCGCCCCGTCGACCAGGGCGGCCTCTTCGAGTTCGAACGGGATGTCGACGACAAACGATCGCAGCATGAAAGTGCACAGGCCCACGGTCAGGGCCAGGTGACTCAACGTCAGTCCTTGATATGTGTTGAGCAGGCCGGCGTTGCGGAACAGCGTGAACAACGGGATGACGAGGATGGTCTGCGGGAGCAACTGCGTGACGAGGATGACGACCATGAGGATATGCCGGGTCCGCAGCCGGTAGCGGGCCAAGGCATAGCCCGCCAACAGGGCAATGGCGCCGGTCAAAACCGTGGTCGCCAAGGCAACGATGAGGGAGTTCCGGAACTGGGTGGGGATGTTGCCGTCGAGCAGGTGTGTGTAACGCTCCACAGTCGGTGACGTGACGATGAAACGAGGGGTGCGGGTGAACAGCTCGCTGTCGGGCTTGATCGACGTGACCAGCATCCAGAAGAACGGGAAAAGGCTGCTCAGCAGGATCACGGCGACCAGCAGGCACAGCGCACCACGGCGCAACAGTGACGTCATCGAACGTCCTCCCGGTTCAGCCGGACGTACAGCACGCTCACCGCGGCCAGCATGAGGAACAGGACCACGGCCATGGCCGCGGCGGAGCCCTGGTTGAGCTGTGCGAAGGCCTCGAGCCAGGTCAGCAGCGAAAGCACCTCAGTCGAGTGGTTCGGGCCGCCGGGTGGCGTGGTCATCACAAGGAAATGGTCGAAGGACTGATACGCCCAGATGGTCGAGATCGTGGTCATCACGATGAGCAGGGGACGGATCATGGGCAGCCGGATGTGTCGCAGGATCTGCCAGCCGCTGGCGCCGTCGACCCGTGCCGCCTCCACCACTTCGCCGTGGGTGCCTCGTAGCCCGGCGAACAAAGAAACCGCCACGAATGGAACCGAGTGCCAGACGACAGCGACCGTGATGGCCACCATGGCTGGTGTACCCGTGCGGAACCAGGAGTAGCCGTTGAAGGAGTTGAGTCCGAACCAGTTGACCAGGAGCCAGTTGACCACGCCGTACTGGTCGTCGAACATCCACTTCCAAACGATGCCCGACGCGACCCGCGGCATGGCCCATGGGAGCAGAACGATGACGCTCAGCACCTTGGCCGCGCGGGGTGCGGCATCGAGGACCAGGGCGATTGCCAGGCTCAACAGGATTGTGGTGACGACCACCGCGACCGCGAACACTGTCGTGCGCAGGAGGGCGGCGGTGTAGTACGGGTTGGCAAAGATGTCGCGGTAGTTCTGCAGCCCGACGAACGGTCCGTTCTGCAGGTACTCACCTTCGTGGAACGACAGCCAGATCGTACGCACCACCGGATACCCGACAACACCGACGACCACGGCGAGCAGCGGCGTCAGAAAGGCCCACGGCAGGAATCTCTTCTCAAAGCTCTGCTGCCCGCGCAGTGCCCCCGGGGTGGCCGAGGACACTGCGCGACGGATAGCGGTTTTCACGATCTCAACCAATGGCCTGGTTCATCTGGTCCGAAAGTTCCTTCATGGCGGCATCCGCACTCTTCGCACCGCTCATGATCGACTGCATGGCGTTCACGATGGCGTTGGCTCCCTCCACCTTCCCCCAACTGGCCACCGGGGGAATGGAGCGGGTGTGGTCAGCCTGCTCGGCGTACGCCTTGAGCAGCGGGGTGGAGAAGGATCCGGTGGACTTCTCCTGTGCCAGCGCGTCGTTCGTCGCCGGGAGCAGACCCAGGTTCGCGGTGACCGGAACGAGGTTTTCCTTGTTCATCATGAACTTCACGAAGTCGTTCGCAACCGGCTTGTTCTTGCACTCGCGGAACACGGCGAGGTTGCTGCCGCCTGCGAACGTGTCGTTGTTCCCACCCGGGCCCTTGGGGAGGATGGCCGTGGCCAGTTTGCTCTCCAGGGCAGGATTCTGCTTGAGGATGGTCCGCAGATCCCACGACCCGCCGACCATCATCGCCGTCTCGCCCAAGGCGAACGACTTGTCGACGTCGGCTGCGGTCCAGGCGGAGGCGCCCTTGGGAGACAGGTGATCCTTGGTCAGCAGATCGGCGTAGAACTGGAACGCCTGGACGGCCTGCGGTGACCCGGCCTCGGAAACCCACTTGTCACCGTTCTGCTTGGCGATCGCCCCGCCCCAGTTCCAGATCAGCGGCAGGTAGTACCAGTGGGCGCCACCGATGATTCCGAACCCGTTGACACCTTTGTGCTTCTCCTGAATGGCCAGCGCGTCCGCACGCAGCTCCTCCCAGGTGGCGGGTGCCGTGGACTTGCCGATCGACTCGAGCAGGTCCTTGCGGTAGATCAGGGCGCGGACACCGGTGTCGTAGGGCACCGCGTAGGACTTGCCCTTGAAGATGGTCGAGTCGATCATGCCGGGCACGTAGGTGCCCTGGAGGGTCTTGGGGTCGTCCGCGTACACGTTGAGGGCGTTCAGTGCCGCGAATTCGGGGGTCCAGGTGTTGCCGATGAGTGCGACACAGGGAACGCTGCCGCCGGCGATCGAGGTCAGGTACGTCTGGTGCGCGTCCTTTCCGAGGAACCGGAGGTTCACCTTGGTTCCTGGGCGTGCTGCGGCGTAGTCGTCCGCCAGCTTCTGCATGATTGGCTGCTGGGTGTCCCCAATGGGGTCGCCCATCCAGAAGTCGATCGTTCCCTTGATCTCGCCCGAGTCGGTGGTTCCGCTCGAGTCGTCCGCCTTACCGCAGGCCGCGAGGGCGAGGGCTCCTATCAGCCCAATGGCGACGGCGGCGCGGCCGCGCCGAAAGTTCCTTGCACGCATCCCTGCTCTCCTTTGCTGGGGACCGAACACCTGCTAAGCGCGGGGTACGCGGTGCCTCCGGACAACTTGTCAACCTGCCCGGCTGTCTGACAGCCCTATAGGTTGCCACCAGGGTGCACCGTGGTGAGGTGGATCGCAAGAGCCTTCGCTTGTTCGTTACGATTTTCCTTGCTTCCGAGTTCGCGGTTCGTAGGCACACGGGAGCGATCGGGTTGGGATTGCTGCTGGTCAGGGGGTCGTCGGCGGGTCGCGGAGCGGCTCTGAGGGGCCGAAAGTGTAGTAACACGACGTAGTGCCTTGTCCTTGTGCCGGCAGGTCAAGGGTGGTTGAGTCGTAGTCATGTTCCTGCGGTTCACGTCGCGGACCAACGCCGACGGCACGGTGGTGCGCTACGTAGCCCTGGCGCACAACCGGCGGGTGGACGGGCGGATCAAGCCGGACGTGTTGATGAACCTGGGCCGGGTGGACCAGGTCGACATGGCCGGACTGCGGCGGCTGGCCGCGTCGATCAACAAGCACTTCGGCGGCAGCGACGGGCCGGCCGACGCCGCGGAGGCGGATGCGGTCGCCGACGCCGCGCCGCTGGAGGCCATCGACGCCCGAACCATCGGGGCCACCTGGTTGCTCGATGGGTTGTGGCACCGACTCAACGTGGGCACGGCAATACGAGCGGCCACCGACGCGCGGCGGTTCACCACCAACATGGAACGGGTGCTGTTCGCGCTGGTCGCCAATCGGGCGATCGCGCCGATGAGCAAGCTGTCCGCCGCCGAATGGGTGCGTGAGGACACCGTCATCCCAGGACTGTCCACGATGGACGAAGAGCACGCCTACCGGGCGATGGACCTCCTCGTCGACGCCGACACCACGGGCCAGGTGCAGGAGTCGGTGTTCTCAGCCGTGGCCAACGTGCTCAACCTCGAGGTCGACGTGCTGTTCTTCGACACCACCGACTTCGAACGCGACGAAGACGGGGGCGACCTGCCGCAGATCGTCATCGGCCTGGCCGTGACCAGAGAAGGCATCCCGGTGCGCTGCTGGTGCTGGCAGGGCAACGCCGGTGACCGGTCCGTGCTGGCCGAGGTCCGCGACGACCTGCGGGACTGGAAGCTGGGCCGGGTCATCACCGTGGTCGACCGCGGCTTCTCCAGCGCGGACAACCTGGCCGACCTGCCCCGCACCGGCGGACACTGCATCGGCGGAATGCGCATGCGCGACGGCAACCCCCTCGTCGCGGCCGTGCTGTCCCGCCAGGGCCGCTACCAGCACGTCCGCGACAATCTGCGCGTCAAGGAGGTCCGCCTCGACGGTCAGGATGCCCGGTTCGTCATCTGCCACAACCTCGACCAGGCGCAGCGCGACCAGCAGCACCGCGACGAGGCGATCGCCCGCATCCAGGCCGAACTGACCCGTATCGCCGAGCAGCGCGCCCGCGACGCTGGCCGTCCCCGCGGCGACAGGACCCGGGCCCGCAACGAAGCCGCCCACGTGCGTGCCGAGTGCGCGCTACGTGACCACCCGACCCTCGGCCGCTGGCTGGTCCAGCAGCCCAACGGACGCCTGAAGGTCAACATGGCGAAGGTCAGGGCCGAGGCCAGACTGGACGGCAAATACCTCATCGCCACATCCGACCCGGACATCAGCGCCGAAGACGTCGCCCTGGGGTACAAGAACCTCCTGGAAGCCGAACGCGGCTTTCGTGACCTCAAGACACAGCTGCTGCTCCGCCCGGTCTTCCACCGTCTGGAACACCGCATTCGCGCGCACGTGCTGATCTGCTGGCTGGCCCTGCTGCTGACCCGCGTCGCCGAGCGCTTCAGCGACCAAACCTGGCGAAACATCAACCAGCAACTCGGGCGAATAGCCCAGGTAACCCTCGCCGGCCCGGCCGGCACGGTTACTCAGACCACCCCGCTCACCCCCGAGCAGAAGGCCATCTACCAGGCGCTTTCCATCGAACCGCCAGCCCGGGTCACCGCCTTCGACCCCGCCTGATCAGGATCAGGAAGGCCGGGACGGCGTAGACACACGCCGCCTCCCGCCCCCTGTGTTACCCGCGTTGCTCAGTCGACGTTCTTGCGGTCACCGAGGAGTTCACGGGCGTTCCCACTGAGCACTGCGGAACGGTGCGTGTCGCCGAGGAATTCGCGCAAGAGGGCGAAACGCTCAGCTACCTCGTCGGCCGATGAGAACGGGAAGTCCGTGCCGAGGACCACCCGGGTGTCGTCGATGAAGGACAGCAGTGCGCCGAGGTCGGCAGCGGTGTGGGACAGGGCCGTGTCATAGCTGAAAGCCGCCAGAGCGCGCAGGACACCCTGCGGGCTGACGGCCGCGAGCTCCGGCATGCCTTCGGCCAGAACCATGCGTGGAGCGACGGCAGGCATCGCGCCGCCGCAGTGCGAGAAGATCCACCGGACTCGCGGAAATCTACGCGGCACGTCAGTGAGGAGAAGATTCGTAATGAGCCGCGTCGAGTCGAAGAGGTACTCCAGCACCGAGGGGCGAATGGGGATCTCGCCCTCGGGCCACCACGCGGGCAGCACCGGGTGCACATGGACAAGGGCACCGCGGTCGTTCAGAGCCTCCAGAAGGCCGTCAAACCGGGGGTGGCCGACGTATGACCCGGCATAGCTGGTGAGCAGGCCGACGCCGACGAACTCCGGCCGGTCGAACACGCGCTCGACCTCGGCGAGCGCGGCGTCGACCGAAGGCAGGGGGAGGCATGCGACCGCCGCGAACCGCCCAGCGCCGTCGCGGACCACTTCGGTCAGCTCGTCATTGGTGTCCTGGCACAGGGATGTGGTGAAAGCCTGATCGCCGAAGTAGAACCCAGGCGAAGCGACGGACAGGACGGCCAGGTCGATGCCTAACCGGTCCATCACCCGGACCGAGTCCGCGGGTTCCCACGTCGGAAACGGGGCGCCGGGCTGCGCTTGGATTCCCAGCTCGGTCAACCGGCTGACGTAGGACGCCAGCGGTGCGTGGTGGTGAAAGTCGACGATGGTCATTGCACCAGCTCTCGGACGGCTCGAATGGTTCGCAAGATGTCTTCGGGCCCGCCCGCCTCGTGGCCGTTGAACTGCCACACGGTCATCTCTTTTGGCCCGGCAAAGGCATTGTAAGCAGCAAAAACGGTGGAGGGTGGGCTCACGACGTCGTGAAGGGCGACGCAGAACCGGCCGGGGCAGGTGGCTCGCCGGGCGAAGGACACGGCGTCGAAATAGGCGAGAGTCTCGAAGGCACGCTCCGCGGAACCGCGGTGGGCGGCCAACCATTTGACGATCTCCCCGTGGGGACTGTGGTCCGTCACCTCCAGTGCGCGCCGGAAGGCGGACAGGAACGGCACATGAGGCACCGCCAGTCGCACATCGTCGCGCAAGCCGGCCGCCACGAGCGCCATGGCGCCGCCCTGGCTGCGTCCCGTCACCGCGACCCGGTCGTGCGCCACGGCTTCGTGGGTTGCCACGGCATCGACGAATCGGTACGCATCGACGAACAGGCGGCGGTAGTAGTAGCGCTCTGGGTCGAGGATGTCTCGGGTCATGAACCCTGGCGCGGAGGGTCCCGCTCCATGCGGGTCAGCCGTGTGGCCGGCGCGCAGAGCGCTGCCCTGTCCGCGGGAGTCCATGATGGCGTGAGCGAACCCGGCACTGGCGTAGGCGAGGGACTCGACCGGGTGCCCACGTCCGCTGCCGTATCCCAGGTACTCCACCACGAGCGGCAGGGGACCGGTCCGTTCGTGCGGGAGGAGCAGCCACCCCTTCACGTCGTCCCCGGCGTACCCGGCGAAGGTGACGTCGTACACGTCGACGGTCCGCACCAGCGCGTCCACCGGGTCAAAACGCGGATCGAGGGGATGGGCGCGCTGTTCGTGCAGCGTCCGACTCCAGAAGGAGTCGAAGTCATCCGGCTCGGCGTACGGGTACTCGTACCGCACGAGCCGATCGAGGGGAAGGTCCACCCGCATCAAGCAACTCCTGTCTGACAGCCAGGCAGGAGTGTAGCAATGGTGGTCTTGCCGACAAGGACAACCTGTCATACAACCTGATAGCCTGCTAGGCAGGCGGAGTTATGGGCTACAGTGGAGGTGTGGGTATGGCGCGGACAGTCGCCTCCGGGTACGACGTCGTGACCGTCACGGGCAACCCGGAAGAGCGCGGATACCAGTACGGGCTCGCCGCGAAGACTCAGATAGAGCGTGCGTTGCGGACCTACGCCGACGTGTTCATGCACTACGCGTCATGGAACTGGGCAACCGTGCGACGACACGCACTCCGGTTCGCCGATCCCATCGAGGACTTCTCGCCCGCTTCCGCGCGCGAGATCCGGGCGATCGCCCGTGGGGCCGGTGTCGAGGTGGCCGACATCCTGGCCCTGAACACCCGCAGTGAGATCATGTTCGCAGCTCCGGGACGTGCCCGGGCCGTGGCGGCCACCGAGTGCACGTCGTTCGCGCTGACACCCGAACGCACGGCTTCCGGTACCACGCTGATGGGTCAGAACTGGGACTGGATCGAAGGGGCCCGGGAAACCGCGATCGTGCTCCAAGTGCGTCGTGACGACGGCCCAGACTTCATCACGGTGGTCGAGGCCGGGATGCTGGCGAAGGTCGGGATCAACTCCAGCGGCGTCGGCCTGTGCACCAATACCCTCATCTCGGACGGGGACGAGGGTCGGTTCGGAGTTCCATACCACGTGCTGCTGCGATCGGTTCTCGACAGTGACAGCGGTGCGGAGGCCGCACAGCGGATCAAGTCGACATCACGGGCCAACTCCGCAAACTACCTCATCGCCGACGTGGGCGGGTTCTGTGTGGACGTGGAGACCGGGCCGGGCGATGGCGCGTGTGGCACGATCATGCCCGTCGACGGTGCGGTCACGCACGCCAACCACTTCCTGGTCGACGGTCTCACCGAGGTGGACCGCTACCTCGAGCGAAAGGCGCACACGCGCAACCGGCTGCACCACCTGACAGCGCGCATTCAGCAACACCGCACGCACACGATCGAGAGCTTGCAGGAGGCGCTCGCCGACCACGAAGACGCGCCGGACAGCCTCTGCCAACACCCGGACGCGACCCAACCCCCTGCCGAGCGCACCTGCACAGTCGCTGGGATCGTGATGGATCTGTCGGCTCGCTCGCTGGTGTACACCCCCGGCAGCCCGTGCGAGTCGACCTGGTCGGGGCCAGTGCGGATCGATGCCTCCCTCTGAGCGCTCAGCTGCCCGGCAGCCTGTTAACCTGGCAGCCGTGAAGGTGGTCCCCGTCGCGCAGCGAACAGCCGCGGAACATGTGCGATCGCAACTCGTTGAACTGATCGAGTCGGGCGAGTTCGCGGTGGGCCAGCGGCTGCCCTCCGAGGCCGAGCTGGCCAAGTCATTTGCGGTCAGCCGTTCGGTGATCCGTGAAGCGCTCCACAGTGTCAACGCGCTCGGTCTCACCCGTTCGTATGCCGGCAAGGGGACCTTCGTCGACGCACAGTTCGCGCCGTCCCAACTGCTGACCGGTAAGTATCTTCCCCGCGACCTGCATGAGGTACGCACGACGTTGGAGGTGCCATTGGCGGCCCTCGCGGCGGAGCGCCGTTCCCGGGCAGACCTCAAGGCGATGACCGCGCTGCTCGTCAGGTTCCGTGCGGAGGAGGATCCCTCCATACGAGTCGGCATCGATGCCGACTTCCACGTAGCCATCGCCACGGCCACCGCCAACCCGCTGTTCCCTCGACTGGTCTCAGAACTCCGCACGGTTCTGCAGGAGCAAGCCATAGCCGCAGCAATCGTCCCGGGCCGGGCGGCCCGGGCGGCCGACGAGCACGACGCGATCCTTGCGGCGATCTCGAAGCGCGACGCTCGTGCGGCGGCTGATGCGATGAAGCTGCACCTGACTGCCGCGGAAGACACCGTGACTCCGCCTGGACGCCGGAAATAGCCCGCCGCTAAAGCCCTACGGCCGGCGATTCGCAGCCCCAGCTTGTCGAACGGCCCGCTGGGTGGGGTCGTGATGGCCGCCGCACGCCACCACGATTCCAATCGCATCGATAGCAGTCCGCCGACGATCGCCGCGACGCGCTCGATGTTCGCGTCGGTCGCCGGCGGCTGTACCGGCAACGACCACAGGATCATCGCGACCTTCGGGGCAGTCGGCCGGCAAGCGCCGAAATGTGCCGAGGCGGCCGACAAGCCGGTAGCGCAGGGCCCCGGTTGAGCCGCGACGTGAGCTTCGACGACATCGCCAACGTGAAGGCTCTATCCAGCCAATTTCTGACGCGGGACACCGGTCCGCTGTTGCGGCACTGGGGGCTTGTCCCGACCGCCTTTCGCGGAGGTCTCGGGCAGGTGAGCTTCCTTCAGCAAGAAATGCGGCCGGTTTTTGGCCTCGTAGTAGATTCGTCCGACATATTCGCCGATGACGCCGAGCACTATCATATTCAAGCCACCGAGGCCCACGACGGCGGCGAGCAGGGTGACGTATCCCGGTGAGTCGATGCCGAATAGGAGACTTGTCCCGATGATCCACAACATGTACGCCAGAGCGATTGAGGACATCCCGAGACCGAGATAGATGGCCAGTCGTAGTGGCTTGTTGTTGAACGACAGCAAGCCGTCCATCGCGTAGTTGAACAGCTTGCCGAATGTCCATTTCGTGGTGCCGCCCTGGCGAGCCACGTTCTCGTAGTTGATAAACGCGACTTCAAACCCGACCCAGACGAACATCGCCTTCGAGAATCGGTTGTACTCCGGCATGGACAGAATGGAGTCGACCACCCGCCGCGAGATCAGGCGGAAGTCGCCGGCGCCGTCGACGAGCCGAACCTCGATCCATCGGTTGACCAACCGATAGAACGCGCTGCTGAGCAGGGTGCGGGCAAACGGGTCGCCCTGCCGATTGCGTCGGGCGATGACCTGGTCGAAGCCCTGTCGATGCATCTCGACCATGCGCGGTATCAGCTCCGGTGGATGCTGCAGATCGGCATCCATAATGATGATCGCGTCACCGCTTGCGTGCTTCAATCCGGCGAGCAATGCCGACTCTTTGCCGAAGTTGCGGCTGAACGAGGCATACCGGACTCGGTCGTCGGACTCGGCGAGCCTGCGCATGACACTCAGGGTGTCATCACTGCTGCCGTCGTCGATGTAGATGACCTCGTATTCCTCGCCGGTCGCGGCGGCCTCAGCGCTTACCCGGGTGTGTAGTCGCTCCAAGGTTGCCGTTTCGTTGAAGCACGGCACGATGACCGATAACAACATTTCCCCCGATTTTCTAGTTGACCGCGGCCCGCACGCCTCAACGAAGATCATGATCTCCACTGGGATAGGAAGCGGCCGAGAACACAGTAGTCCCAGGCTCGTTCGATACGACTGCAGCGATTGATCCGTCCTCCACCGCGTGCGCGCTCGGACGGTTGCGGGTCGCCCACCAGATGAACCACGTCAGCAGGGCGACGCCGGTAACCACGCACAAGAGCGGCACGACCGGGCCCAGGGGAGGATGCCACTGCCCGCGCAATGGGTTGAGCTTCATGTCCAGCACGCTGCGCATGCCGTACTGCCATCGCATCTGCATGAAGTAGACCGCGACCAACTGGGTCGGCAGCAGCAGCACGGCTGGGCCTGGCAGGGGAGGGAGAGCGCCACGTCGGTGACACGCATCGCCAGCGTCCACGCCGCGCCCCCGATCGCTGCCACGACAACGACGGCCAACCAGCGGCGCACCACCCACGATTGCCACAGCGCGGCCAGTCGCGACCGGCGCAACGGCAGGGCAACCAGGACGAGCGCGGCGAACAGCCACGCGGTGCCGACACCTCGCAACATCGCCAGGACGATCCCGGCGACCCCGGCGAGACGGACCAGGCCCGGGCTCACCGGCTGTTCGCGATCGAACAGCGGGATCAATCCGGCGAACAGGGCGACGCCCGCCGCAATCTCCACCGCGTTCGGATTGATCGCTCCGGCGAGGTGGAAGGTCATAGGAGTGACCCCAACGATCATCCCGCCCACCATCACACGGTGCCGGGACCAGCGCGCGGCGGCCCACATCGCGCCGGTCAGCAGGCCCGCGACCATGACCGCGGTGAGCGAGCGGGCCAGCAGCACCCCCGGCCCAGCTCGGCCAGAGCCGCAGCGGTACGCCCACGACCGCGTAGTAGAGCGGGTTGTACCGGCCGACCACTGACCCGGTGACGACCTGGGAGCGGTTGCCGTCCGGCGGGACCTGGCAGTTGGGCGTGCGGGCGGGATCGTTCTGGTAGCAGTTGCCGTCGCGGGTGATGCCGGTCGGGACCGTGTTGTAGGCGCCGGTACCGCGCGCTGCGACGGTCGGCGGCGCAGCGAACTCACCACCTGCGACGCCCGCCGCGTGAACCGCATGCTCCCGCTCGTCCGGTGATCCGTCGTACGGCGACAGGGTCGCCCAAGCCAACCCGACAAGGGGATATCCCAGGAACACCGTCACCCAAACGGCTCTGCCGGACTTCGTCCGTGATTCACGGACAACCGACTCAGGCAGCATGACAATCCCCTGAACTTCTCGTTCCGTCCGGTTTCCATCCGGTCGACCGCACGACAGTGACGGGGCAGTGTAACCGTTCACCGACAATCGACAGCTGTGCTTATGCAGAAAATATGCGCTGGAGCGGACCCGTCCGGCAGCACGTCGTTGAGTCCATCATGGAAGAACCAAATTTGTGGCTGCCGCAGGACGCGATCCGGCCAACCACCGGGTAGAGTCCGGCCGTCCGAAGACGACCACGGGGGTTGCCGAATGACGTCCATCAACCAGCCAACGACGGTGGCGATTGGAGCGGGGCCGGCCGGCCTGACCGCGGCGTACCAGCTCGCCAAGCGTGGTGCGCCCGTTGCCGTATTCGAGGCAGACGACGTGGTCGGCGGGATCAGTCGCACAGTTGAACGGGACGGTTGACGCTTAGATATCGGTGGACACCGATTCTTCACCAAGGTGCCACAAGTCGAGCAGCTTTGGCACGAAATCCTCCCTCAGGAGGACTTCCTGCTACGACCCCCCTACGACCCCGGATGAGCCGCATCTACTACCGAGGGAAGCTGTACGACTACCCACTTAAGGCAATGAATGCGTTGCGCAACCTTGGCCTGGGTCAGTCAACGCTTGCGATTCTTTCGTACGCGCGAGCCCGGCTGAGCCCACCCAAGGACCAGACCAACTACGAGGGCTGGCTGGTGGCGCGCTTCGGGTGACGGCTGTACCGGACGTTCTTCAAGACCTACACGGAGAAGATGTGGGGTATCCCGGTCAACCAGATGCCCGCCGACTGGGCGGCACAGCGGATCAAGAACCTCTCGCTGTCGGCGGCCGTGCTGAACGCGATCAGGCCCAAGCGCAACCAGAAGGAGATCACCAGCCTCATCGAGGAGTTCCAGTACCCGAAGTACGGGCCTGGAATGATGTGGGAGGTAGCGGCCGAGAAGGTGCGCAAGATGAACGGCGCGGTACACCTGAAAACCGCGGTAACGACGGTCGACGAGGACGGCCAATCTCGGACGTTGGTGAGCGCGGCACCGGACGCAGCGCGCCAGTGATTCCGCGGCCGCGGGTCGAGGTACCGGCCGGGTCGCATGAATCAGCAACCGCCGACGCGGGCCGGGCCGCCTCCACCCTGGACGACTGAGCACCGCTGGCGCCGCGGATCGGCGATCAGCGGCGCCCTCACCGGCGGCCCGGGGTAGGCCGTCCGCCAGCGTTGACGACCCTCGCCCGGGTCCGCGGTGCCAAGAGCCGCCGGCAATGCAACCTTTGCCGGCGGTCTGGTGTCCTTGGGGCATGACGAGCTGGGAAGCGCCGCTGGGGTTCGAGGACTTCGTCCGCGCTCGGCATGTCGCCCTGCTGCGCTTCGCTCACGTGCTCAGCGGCGACCGCCACGCCGCCGAGGATCTGGTCCAGGACGCGCTGATCCGGGCCGGCACATCCTGGCGGCGCATCCGCAAGCACGACGACCCCGAGGGCTATGTGCGGCGGATCATCGTCAACTGCCATCTGAACGGCCTGCGCCGGGGGAAGCGGGAACGGCTCGTATCCGAGCCACCGGACCGCCCCGCGCCCGCCGCCGACGAGCGTCACGACACGCTCTGGGAGCTGCTCGCGACGCTGCCCCGCCAGCAGCGCGCCACGCTCGTGCTGCGCTACTACGCGGACATGTCGGAGGCCGAGATCGCCGACACCCTCGGCTGCGCGGTCGGCACCGTGAAGAGCAATGCCGCGCGCGCCCTGGCGAAGCTGCGCGGCGCGCTGACCCCCGCGAACCGGGCATGAGGGAGGCAACCGTGGACCTGGAAACGCAGCTGCGCGACACGCTCACTGACGAGCGCCGCGCACTGCCGGCATGGGACGACGCGGTCGCCCGAGTAACCGCAGGCATCCGCAGGCGCCGCCGCCGGCGAGCCACGATCATCGCGTCGGCCGCCGCGGTGGCGGTGCTGCCGGCCCTCATCGGCACGGCGCTGCTGACCGCCCGCGGCGACACCGGCCAGACGGCCGCACCGTCCGGCAGCGTTGTGCCCTGGATCGGCCAACCGGTCGAGGAGCACTACGAGGTCAAGCGCCGCAGCCCGCGCTCCGACGCCCCGGCGTGCAAGGGCACAGACCTCAGCGACATGTGGACCGTCGACGGCACGTTGCTCGTCGGCAACAAGGCCATGCCCACCTGCACCCTGAGCGGCCGACCAACTGTGACCGCCATCGACACCACGACCGGGCAACGGACGGTCGTGGAGGTCGGCGCGCTCCCCAGGTCGCCGGACCCGGCCCACCAGTACCCGGCGACCGTCGACGCCGGAGAGCCGGCACGCCTCGACTTCAGCGTCGGCCCGACCTGTACCACCGCCGTCCGGTACCGCGACGCCGAGATCGACATCGCCGGCCGCGCCTACCCGTTCCAGGGCATCAACCTGTCGTGCCCGATCAAGCTCGGTGAATGGTATGTCCAGCCGCCGCTGATGAACGCGTTTCTGGCCGTCACGATGCAGGCGCCCGCCACCGTCGCCGCCGGGCAGCCCCTGATGTACACCATCACGATCGTCAACCCGCAGGACCGCGCGATGTCGCTCGAGCCGTGCCCGCAAGTCCGGCAGAGCCTTGGCGACTCCGCCGGCACCTACCTGCTCAACTGCGCCCCCGGGCGGCTGCCCGCCCATTCGAGCACGACGTTCGCGATGACGATCGCCTCGCCGGACCGGCCGGGCAAGGTCCGGCTGCGGTGGATGGCCGTCTTCGCCGACGGTACCGTCGGGATCGCGAACCTGGCCACCGACGGCGTCGACGTGACCGTGACGGCCTGAGCCGGTCAGTGTGGCGGGAGGGTCCGCCCCAGGCGGGCGAGTGGGGACAGCGCCATCAGCATGGGTGACAGCATCATGCCGGCGGCCGTGCACAGCAGCGCGGTGCGCATCCCCCAATGTTGGGCGAGGAAGCCGCCGAACAACGAGCCGACCGGCGTCAGACCCATGCCGGCGAACGTGATCGTCGCGCTGACGCGCCCCTGCAACGTGTCCGGCGTGATGGCCTGCCTGACGGCCATGACCGTGACATTGACCAGTTGGCCGAAGGCTCCGAACACCAGGTTGATCGCGATCAGCGCGGAGATGGTCGCCGCGGAGCCGCCGTGCAGCGCGGGCACGCACAGCATGACGCCGTCACCGACCGCCGCCGCCGCGACGAGCACCGGTCCGTAGCCGAGGCGGCTCGGGAGGTGGGCGGCGAGCAGGGAACCGATCAGTGCGCCCGGTCCCGTCGCGGCGAGCGCCAGGCCGATGGTGGTGCCGGACAGGTGCAGAGTCCGCGGCAGGAAGAGCAGGTACGTGGTCATCGTGGCGGCGAGGGAGAACTGGAACGCGGCCGAGGCGAGGCATACGGTACGCAGCGAGGTGTCGCCCGCCACGAAGCGGAGGCCCTCGTGGATCTGCCGCCAGATACGCTGCGCACCGCCGTGGCGCGGGGAGATCGGCTCGCGGTGGCGGATACGGGCGATGGACGCGAAGGACACGGTGAAGAACAGGGCGCTCGACGCGGCGGCGATCGGCGCCGGCAGCAGGGACGCCATCGCCCCGCCGAGGGCGGGACCGCCGACCTGAGCCGCGGACCGGCTTGCCTCGATCGCGCTGTTGCCCTGCAGCAGCTGCTCGCGTCGCACCAGGCGTGGCAGGGAGGCTTGGTAGGCGACGTCGAAGAACACCGACAAGGCCCCGATGGCGAAGGCGATGGCCAGCAGTAACGGCAGGCCGAGACCTCCCAGCAGGGCGGCCACGGCGGCTGCGCTCAGCGCCACGGCTCGGCCGAGGTCGGCCAGGACCATGACGGTACGGGTCCGCCACTTGTCCACCCAAACTCCGGCGAACAGCGTGAGCAGCAGCAGCGGTGCCTGCCCGACCGCGCGCAGGACACCGAGTTGGTCCGCGCCGACGTTGAGCGTCAGGACGGCAAGCAGCGGCAGCATCACCAGGCTCGCATGCTCGCCCAGCTGTGAGGCCGTCTGGCCGGCCCAGAGGTTGCGGAAGTCGGAGTTGCGCCAGAGGATCGGCGCAGCGGATCGGGTGGTGTCTGAAGTGGACGGCACGAGGACCCCTTGGAGCGCTGCGGACACGGCTCACCGACCGCCGCACGACAGATCTGCCGACGGTTCGGGTGGGTAAGGCTTGCTGTGCCGCGCGATGCAAGGGCAGCACGCGATGACAGGCCGATCACGGCCTAAGGCGTCAACGCGTGCTCGGACGACCGGGCATGTCTCAGCTCCTCATGGGTCACTCGCCGCCCGACAATAGCTCAGTCGCCCGACAATAGCTCAGTCGGCCGAGCGTGGCGGGATCCCGAGTTGGTGGCAGGCATCCCGATACATGCGCACCACCTCTTGGCGGATCTGTGCCCGCTCGGTCAGCCTTGCGGCGAACGGGATGCGTACCGGCACCTCGGCGCCATCGACGGTGACGGCGAACTCGATGCCGTCGGCGTCCAGCCCGGTCGTCCGGGCCCGGGTGGCGGCGGGCCGGCCGCCGAGGGTACGGCAGATGAGCAGCGCGTCGTCGGTGTGATCGTCGTTCATGTGCCGGCTGACGGCGGCGACCACCTCCGGCGGGAACCCGGTGCTCATGCGGCGCCCTTTCGCGTGCTGGCCGGGGCGAGCCGGGCCAGGTCGGTGAAGACCGCGGTGTTGTGCCCGTAGGCCACGAGGACTTCGTCGAGCAGGGCGGTGCGGCCGGCCTCGTCAAGCGCGAGCGCGTCCAGCCTGGCGCGGTAGGCGTCCTTGTACGACTTCGGGTCGGTGATCTGGTCGAAGGTGTAGAACGCCGCGCCGGCATCGCTGGTGACCCCGTAGTGCCGGGCGACGCATCGTCCGATGTGCCGCCCGCCGGAGAGGTCGCCGAGATAGCGGGTGTAGTGGTGGGCGATGAACCGCTCGGCCGATCCGGCGCAGACCGCGCTGATGCGTGCGGCGTAGGCGGCCGTGGCCGGGGTCGGCTCGATTCGCTGCCGCCATCCGGGGCCGAGAAGGCACTGGAGGTCTCTGGCGAGCGCGGGCAGCCGGGTCAGCGCGTCGTCGACGAACGGTCCGGCCAGCGGGTCGTGGCGCATCGTCTCGGCGATGCCCTCGAGGGCTGCGTAGATCACGTGGTGTTGGACGACGAGCGTGATGTACCCGGCCAGGTCGAGGTCGCCGTCGGTCAGCGCGGAGACGTACCGCTGGGACTCGGTCGTCTGGTGCGCCTCCCGGGTCTCGGCTCGCAGCCGGGCCGAGAACGGGGTACTGAATGTGTTCAACGCTTCTCCTTGGCGACGTGCTTGGTTTCCTGCCGGTCGCGTCGCGGGACGATCAGCGGCAGTCCGGTTCGGGGATGAGGGACGGTCTCGACGTCGTGCCGGTAGACCTCGCTCAGCAGTGGCGCGGTGAGGACCGCGTCCGGGGGGCCGACCGCTCGCACCCGCCCATCGGCGAGCAGGGTCACCCGGTCCGCGTACGCCCCGGCCAGGGCCAGATCGTGCAGCACGACGACGACGGCGTCACCGGCCCGCGCCCGGTCCCGCGCGATTCGCATGACCAGTTCTTGATGGCGCAGGTCGAGGGCGGCGGTCGGCTCGTCGAGCAGCAGCGTGGTGGTCTGCTGCGCCAGGACCCGAGCCAGCGCGGCGCGGGCCTGCTCCCCACCCGAGAGCGCCGGGTACGGTCTGTCGGCGAACCGGGCGACGTCGCAGAGCTGGAGCGCGTCCGCCACGATGCTGTCGTCGTGTTCCTGTTCGGGCCGACCGGCCCACGGCGCCCGCCCCATCCGCACCACCTCGTCCACGGTGAACGGGAAGCTCAGGTTGTTGCGCTGGGTGAGCACGGCCCGCCGCATCGCCAGCTCCACGGGGGTCCACGCCGCCTGGGGCAGCCCGTCGACCTCGATGGCGCCGGCCGCGGCCGGGAGATCACCGCTGATCGCGGCGAGCAGTGTCGATTTGCCGGCTCCGTTCGGTCCGACCAGGGCATGCACCTCGCCGGCCCGGACGAGCAGGTCGATCTGGTCGAGCACGGCCCGGCCGGCACGCTCGACCCGCAGCCCGGCGACCCGGATTCGGGTGTGCCCCGCCGGCACCGGGACCGGTGTCCGCGGGGCGGAGAACCGGCGCAGCATGCGCGGGCGGGCGGCCGCGAGCGGGCTCATCCCCAGCCTCCGGCCCGGTTTCGGGTCCGCCGCAGCAGCCAGAAGAACCCTGGCCCGCCGATGACCGCGGTGAGCACGCCGAGTGGCAGCTCCTGGTGCTCGATGAGGGTGCGCGCGGCGAGATCGGCGGCGATCACCACGACGGCCCCGCCGAGCGCGCTTGCCGGCAGCAGCACCCGGTGTCCCGGCCCGGCGATCATCCGCACCAGGTGCGGTATCACGAGCCCGACGAAACTGATGATGCCGGTGAAGGCGACCGCGGCGGCGCCGAGCAACGCGGTGACCACGATCATCCGGATCCGCAGGCGTTCCACGTGTACGCCGAGATGGCGGGCGGCGGGTTCGCCGAGGGCGAGCAGATCGAGCCGGCGCGCGTCGGCGTGGGCGACGGCGAGGCCGACCAGCAGACACGGCGCGGCCAGGGTGACCGCCGACCAGCTCGCCTGGGCCAGGCTGCCGAGGTTCCAGAAGGCGATGGCCTGTACGCCCGCCACGTCGGTGGCGAACATGAGCAGCCCGATCACCGCTCCGGCCACCGCGTTGACGGCGACGCCGGTCAGCACCAGGGTCACCACCTCGGTCCGCCCGCCGGAGCGGGCAAGCAGGTAGACCAGGTACGTGGTGACCAGTCCGCCGGCGAAGGCGGCGACGGGCACGGTCCATCCGCCCAGGACGGTGACGCCGGTGACGATGGCGAGGGCCGCGCCGACCGCCGCTCCGGCGGAAACCCCGATGACGCCGGGCTCGGCGAGCGGGTTGCCGAAGACGCCCTGCATGACGGCGCCGGCGCAGCCGAGTGCGGCACCGACCACGGCCGCCAGCAGTACCCGGGGGAAGCGGACGATCCAGAGGGCGTTCTCGCCCTGCGGGGCCGCCGGCAGCGGACCGATGTCCAGGCCGAGACGGTGGAGAACGGATCCGAGCACCTCGGCGGGGGAAATCTGCACCTGGCCGCGTCCCGCGGCCAGGAGGACGACGAGCACCAGGGTGACTCCGAGTCCGGCCAGCAGCGCCGGCCCCCGGCGGCCATTGCGCCGGTCGGCGGCTGGGGCGCGTTCGGGTCGGGTCTGCACCGCGGTCACGACTGGTCCCCGCAGGAGTAGACCGCGCGGGCCAGGGCCTGGACGGCCCGGCCGGACCGGGCGCCGAAGCTGAGCAGGGCGCCGTCGTCCATGTCGACGATGCGCCGGGCCGTCCCGGCCGGGGTCTGCGCGACCCCGGGGAGCTTCACCAGCCCGTCGACCCCGCCGACGGAGGTGAGCCCTTCGGTCATCACCAGGATCACGTCCGGTGCCGCGTTGATGAGTCCCTCACTGGTCAGCGGGCGGAACTTGGTCAGGCCGGCCGCGCTGCCGGCGTCCACCCCGCCGATCGCCTCGATCATCGCGTCCGACCCGGCGCCCCGGCCGCCGATCAGGTAGACCCCGGCGGTACCGCGCAGATAGAGGAACGCGATCCGCGGTGATCTGCCATCCGGTGCGCTACGCCGGGCCGCGGCGATCTCGCCTTCCACCCGGGCCACGAGCTGTGCTCCGGCGGCGGGAACACCGAGCGCCGCGGCGATCGCGCGGATGTGCCCCGGTACGGCGTCGAGCGTCTGCTCCGCCTTGACGAGCACCACCGGGATGCCGGCCGCACGGAGCTGGCGCAGCACCTCAGGTGGTCCGATGCTGTCGTCGGCGAGGACCACGCTCGGGTTCAGATCGAGGATCGCCTCGGCGGAAAGGTCGTGTCCGGCGGGGGTGACCACGGGCAGGTGCGCGGCGGCGGGGAAGGTGGTCGAGGTGTCCCGGCCGATGACGTTGTCGCCGAGACCGAGGCTGAAGACGATCTCGGCGATCGACCCGTAGAGGTTGACCGGGAGGATGCGGCTGATGTCGGTGACCGTCACCGTCCGGCCGTCGCTGGAGGTCACGGTGGCCGGCAGGACGGGCGCCGGCGCCGGGCGCAGCGGGTCGACGTCGGTGCTGCCGATGGTGGCGGTGACCGGCCCGCAGCCGGCGGTGGACATCGACGCTGTACCGGGACCCGCCGCGGAACATCCGGTGCCCGCGGCGGTGATGAGCAGGAGCAGCGCGAGCAGCGGATGCCGGAGCCGATGGGGGCGGCGCGAGTGGGTCATCGGACGGCACCGCGGCGACGCCGCCACCAGCCCAGGCCGAGCAGGGCGACGGTAGCCAGCCCGACGGCGGCCAGCCCGATCGTCCAGCCGCGTCCGGCGCCGGAGGCGTCGCTGACCCGGGTGACGTGGAGGTCGGTGGCACCGGCACGGGCGGGCGCGCCGGCGGTTTCCGCGGCCGCGGTCAGCTGCCCGCCCGAGGTGGGTGCCGCCGCGCCCGGCGTACCGGGCGTCGGGGTGCTCTGGCCCGCGGCCGTCCCGGCCGATGTGGTCGGACCTTGCGTGGTGGCGGTCGTCGGTGCCGGGCCGGCCTTCGTCGGCGTGCCGGCGGCGGCCGTGAAGGTCACCGGGACCCGGACGTCCTGGGAACGGTCGCCGGAGCGGGTGTGGTCGGCCCGGGTGATGACCGCGCACCGGCGGACGGTGCAGTCGACGTCGCCGATGGTGGCGGTCACCTTCAGCGTCGCCGTGAACGATCCACCGGCGCCGTACGGCACGGCCAGGCCCTCGGCGTAGGAGGGCGGGTTCGAGGAGATCCAGTGCGAGGCTCCGAGGGTGCCGCTCGTGTCGGCGCCGCCGCCGCACGGGGTCGGGATCGCACCGGCTCCGTTGTCCACGCAGTACGCGACATAGATGCCCTTGGTGACGTCGTATCCCTGGCCGGAGATGGATACGGTCGCGCCTGCCCTGCTCAGGCCGGCGCTCGGGGTGACGGTCAGGGTCTGGCCGCCGCTTCCGCGTCCGGTGTCGGCGTACGCCGGGCCGGGTGCAGCGATCACGGCCGCGGCGGCCAGGGCCGCGGCCAGGATGACGCAGTGCCGCGCTCGCATCGGGCTCCTCACGACATGAGCGGTCGGCGAACCCGACCGGAGCAGAAACTTAGGTTCGGCTAACCTAAGCTGCAAAACCGCAGCTCGCAAGGGGGCTCTTCGGTTCAAGATCTTCGGACGTCCCGAGGATGAGCGCTGACTTTAGGTTTGCCTAACCTAATTTCTCTCCTCGTATCGTTCGAAAGGAAGCAGCATGGTCATGTTCAAATCCGGTGCCGTCCGGCATCGGTCGATGCGTTGGGCGGCGGTACTCGCCCTCGGCGCGTCGGCCGCGCTCGTGGGCGCCGGCCCCGCCTCGGCGGCCGAGGCCGACATCACCGGTGGCAGCCTCACCTGGGGGTTCAAGTCGAGCTTCCGCAACTACGTCAAGACCGGCAACGGAAACCCGCCGATCGCGGTCAGCAACGGCGCCACCGTCAACACCGACGGGACCTTCACCTTCCCGTCCACAGGCGGCACGCGCGACGCCGGTGGCGGCGCGACCAGTGCCACCTACGGGGGCACGGTGGTCTTCTCCTACCCGGCGCATTTCTTCACCATCACCCTGGCCAACCCGACGGTCGCCATCTCCGGCGGTACCGCAGCGCTTAAGGCGGACGTCGACCTGGTCACCACGGAGTCGGAGCCGGTGTCGGTGAAGCAGGCCACCATCGCCACCCTCACCGTCTCCGGCAGCAACCCCGCCACCAGCGGGAACACGGTGACCGGCAGCAACATCGCAGCGGTGCTCACCAGCCAGGGGGCCACGGCGTTCAACGGCTTCTACACCGCTGGAGAGTCGCTCGACCCGGTCTCGTTCACCTTCTCCACCGGTGGCGCCACACCGGCCGAGCCGACCGTGACCGTCACCCCCTCCCACGGGTTGGACCCGGCCGGCGCGACGATCACCGTGCGGGGTGCCGGCTTCGACCCGGACGCCAACAACGCGGCGGGCATCTATGTCTCGTTCGGCCCGAGGGTCGACGAGCACTGGGCCAACGCCGGCGTGCTGCAGGTCACCAAGTGGGTGAACAAGACCAACGAGCCGACGGACGCCCGGGACCGCATGGCCGCCGACGGCAGCTTCAACACCACGCTGCCGATCAGCGCGGTCTACACGGACCGCAAGGGTAACCAGGTCGACTGCACCCAGGTGCAGTGCTACGTGATCACCTTTGCCGCCCGCGGCTCCGCCGACCGTAGCCAGGACACCTTCATCCCGATCACCTTCACCCGCACCGGTGGCGGCGGGGGCACGGCCCAGCAGCGGATCACCAGCACCGTGACCGGCGGACCGCTCACCCTGAGCGTCGCCGGCTCCGGCGTTGAGCTGCCGGCCGTCGGCAAGGGCGAGTACGCCAAGGCGCCGTTGAACCCGGCCACGGTGGCCGACCTGCGGGGCATCGGCACCGGGTGGAGCCTGGTCGGGCAGGTCTCCGACTTCGCCTCGGCCGGCGGCGTCATCGCCGCGAACAGTCTCGGCTGGTCTCCGACGGCGACGGCGGTCGTCGACCCGATCGCCGGCTCCTCCGGGGTGGTCACCCCGGGTGCGGCCGCCGCTCCCGGGGCCGGTCTCGGCGAGGCCCGCGCCCTGTGCACGGCGGCGGCCGGTGCCAGCAACGGCATCTTCACCTGCGGCGCCGAGCTCAACCTCGGTGTGCCGGCGTCCGCCGCGGCGGGCGACTACGTCGCGACCCTCACCCTGACCCTCTCCTGACCGGATAACGGGCCGCACCGGTGGGGCGGAGGTGACACCGCGCCCCACCGGTGAGGCGGTGCGGCGCTGCGCCCACCGGCCGGCCCACCGAGACCGCCCCGGAGCACCGCATGCCCCTCGTCACGCTCTCCTCCCGGATTCGATCCCAGCCCACCCTGGCTGCCCGGGCCGGCGCCGCACTCGCCGCCGGGTTGCTCGCGGTGGTGCTCGGCGCACCGGCGCCCGCCGAAGCCGCACCCACCCTCCAGCCCAACCACGCCCAGGAGGCACCCAGCCCGTCGGCAACGACCGCCCCCGCGGGCGCCGGCGCGACCGCCGCCCCGAGCGTCACCCGGTGGGCGGTTCAACCCTCCGGGCCGCAGGGCACGACTGGACGCAACTACTTCATCTACGACCTGAACCCCGGCAGCAGCATCACCGACCACGTCGGAGTGACCAACCTCAGCGACCAGCCGCTCACCTTCGCGGTGTACGGCACCGACGCGTACACCACGATCGATGGCGCCTTCGCGCTGCTGCCGGCCGACCGGGCGGCCACCGACATCGGCACCTGGATCGCCGTCGAGCAGCGGAGTTGGACCGTCCAACCGGGCAAGCGACAGGACATCCCCTTCCGCCTGACGGTGCCGCAGAACGCCACGCCGGGCGACCACGCCGGCGGGGTGATCGCCGCCATCGCCCAGATCGGCGTCACCGCCGACGGGCAGCAGGTCCGGCTCGACCAGCGGGTCGCCGCCCGGGTCTATCTGCGCGTAAGCGGAGACCTCCAACCCGCGGTGACCGTCGAATCGGTGCACGTCGGCTACGACGCTCCGATCAACCCGGTCGGACGCGGCGACATGACGGTCACCTACCGGCTGCGCAACACCGGCAACGTCCGCATCGCAGGCACCGGCGGCGTGATCGTCGACGGGCCGTTCGGCTGGACGTTGGCCAGGACCACCCCGGTCGACCTGCCCGAGCTGCTGCCTGGCGCCACCTTCACCGTCACCGAGCGGGTCGTCGGAGTACCACCCGTGCTGCGGTTGACCGCGTCGGTGGACCTCGCACCCACCACGGTCGACACCGCGCTGCCGCCGGTTCAGCGCGCCGCGAGCGTCTGGGCGGTACCGTGGCTGCTACTCGCCCTGCTGGCGACGGCCGTGGCCTGCCTCTACCTGCGCCTTCGCAGACGTCGTCGCCCGGCCCCGCCCACGGCGGCCGCACCACCCGCGACGAAAGAGGCGGCAGCAGTGGCATCAGCCGGCGCCCGGTGAACCCGCTACTGCCAGCCACGGTCGCGATGCTGGCGCTGGCCGCCCTGACTCCGGACCCGACGTCGTCGCCCACCACGTCCGCCGCCGTGCAGGCACGGCCCGAGATCGTCGTACCGTCCGGCCCGCTCCCGCTCGGGCGGCAGATCATGGTGACCCTGCACCACTGGCCGGCCGGCACGGTACAACTGGAGATCTGCGGCAACAACGCCCGCCGAGGCACCCTCGACTGCGCCAACGACCAGGCCACTCACGCCCAGGTCCCGGCGGCGGGCACGGCCGTGACGCCGCTCCTGCTGGCGGCACCACCGGTCGCCTGCCCCTGCCTGCTGCAGGCCCGTCACCTCACCGGTGCCGAGCAGGCCACCGCCGCCCTGCCGCTGAACGGCGTAACCGCAGCACCGGCCCCAGCCCCGGCCGCCGCGCCCGAATTGGCCATCGACGAGTTGCGCGTGGTCGAACGCATACCGCTTCGTGGCTGGTTCGGGCTCCCAGAGGAACTGACCGTGCGCCTCGCCCTGCGCAACCCCGGCCCGGCCGACGTGGTCGACCCACCGTTCACGCTGCTGTTCGGCCCGGCCGGGCAGGCACACACCATCGTGGCGGCCCCGGCGCTGGGCACCATCGACGCGGGACAGACCCGGGAGTACCGGATCAGGGTTCCGATGGACCTCGCCGTCGTTGGAAAACACGAGCTCCACGGCCGGATCGACCTATCTGAGCATCCCATCGCTTTCGTGATCGAAACCACCCGGTACCCCTGGGGCCTGCTCGTGCTGGCTGCCATTCTGGCTGCCATACCGATCGCCTTTCCGCCGCCGCGCCGTCAGCGCGCCCACGCCGCTACCGGACGGCCGGCCGTCGACGGACCGCCGCGATGACGCCGTAGCCGAGCCCCAGACAGACGCCCAGGATCAGCAGAATCCTGCCCTTCCGCAGGCCCGGCGGCTCGAAGTGCAGATGCAGCGTGCCGCCGTCGGGCCCCGCGTCGGGTACCGTGACCTCCACCAGGCCCGCCGGTCCCATGGTCACCGGCACCTCACGGCCGTCGACGGTGGCCCGCCACCCCGGCCACGCCAGCATTGCGATCATGATGCGCCCGCTGCCGCGGTAGCGCACATCCTCGCCCGGGTCGTTCGGTTCCCGCCGCGCCGTATCGGAAACCACTGTGACGCCGGAGTCGGTCCAGCTGACCCGACCGTCGGGCTGGGGCAACGGCTGCGTGCGCTTGAGCACGATGACGTATTGCGTCCGCTCCGTGACCTGCCAGCCGTTCGGTGCCTGGTCGATCGGCTTGGTACCGCGATTGCTGACCACAAGGGTGTCGATCCGCAGCAGATCGACAAGGGGACGGCCCGTTGACGCCTCGGTGAGCCACAGCCGGTCGTACATCTCAGGGCACCCGTGCCCCGCGTACTCCATGCACAGGGCGCTGGAGAACGAGAGGAACCCGATTCCGCTGTAGGAGTTGAGGCTTCTGACACCGGCGACGGGGTACATGTTGCCCATCAGCATGTCGCGCCAGGCTCGGTCGGACCGCATGTCCTCAAAGGTCAAGGCTGGTACGGGGCTGATCTGCAGGACGTTGCCCCGGTAGCGGTCGGCGAACCGCTCGCGCATCTCGGCTATGTCGTGAGCCAGGCGCCAGCCGTAGATGTTCATGTTCGCGGGGAAGAAAGAGACCTGCATGGCCAGTACGACCGCGGTGCCCGCGACGAGAACGGCCGACAGGAACATGGGCCTCCACCGGGCCGCCAGCACCGCGCCGGCTACCAGCGCGGCAACGACCAGCGCGGTGTTGAGATGCTGGTCGAGCAACTCGGGTCGTACCGCCCAGGCGAGGTACGCCTGGACCACGACGATGGCGGCGGTGCCGGCCGCCCTTCGCCGCCACAGGTCGTTGCGCAGACCGTTGCTGAGCACGAGGGCGAAGCAGACGCCGACCGTCGCGTACAGATAGTCGATGAACCTGACCGGGTACCTGAACAGCCACAGGCTCGACGGAAGCAACGTCAGCACCATGGCGCCGAAACCCACCACGACCGGGCCGACGCTCCCACCACGCAGACGCCGCAGCGCCGACCAGGACAGCCACGGCGCCAGCGGAATCACGAACCAGGCGAGATACGTCACGGGCGTGCTCATGGCGACGAGCCAGTGCGGAAAGTTGGGCAGGTAGGTCGGCGAGGACAGGTTGAGGAAGTCGCCCAGCCGCGGCACCAACGAACCGTCGTTGCTGGGGAGAGCGGAGGTCGACCGCCAACTGACCGCGTTCACAGTGGCGCGGATCGGATAGAAGACCACGAACGTGACCAGCCCGACGGCGACGCCGACCACCGTCAGCCGGACAAGGGCCTTCCAATCTCTTTCGAGCAGCCGTTCCAGCCCGAGCGCCGCCCCTATCACCAGAAACATCATCACGCCCGCCGGGTTACCGACGGTGATGATCAGATAACCGAAGATGAACGGCACGGCGGGGTTGAGTCGACCACGCAGATGCAGTCGTGTCGCCCACCAGAAGTACGAACTGAAGGCGTACGACAGCAAGCCGGCGGCCCATGCGGACGCGTCATGCCAGAGCGTGAAGCCGGCGAAGGGCATCGCGATGGCCACCACCGCAGCGGCCCAGCGCACGGCTCCGTACTCGCGGGCCAGCAGGTAGACGCCGACCGCGAGGATGGCCATTATCTCTGCCTTCAGCACAAGGGCCGCCAGCGCGAGGTCGGGCATGAAGGTGATGAGGACGGCGTTCCCGAGCACGACGGGGTTCCATACCCCGTACAGCCCCTCGGCCAGGAGGTTGCCACCCATCCACATGTCCGGCCAGAGGATCGGCCACTGCCCCCGACGCAGCGCCTCCCCCATCGAGTACCACTGTGGAAGGAACTCGGCGCCGCTGTCGTCCCAGAAGTAGAAGAGATGGTTGCTCCACACCGGAATGACAGCGATCACACCGACGAGCACGGCCACCGTCACCACGGTGCGCACCTCCGGCCACCAGGCCGCTCGCCGCCGCGGAAGGTGGGTCTCCGCCACTGCCTGCGCCGAGGTCACCGCAGGGTCCGGCGCGGAGGCAGTCCACTCGCTGACTCCCACCTGGTCCATCACATCAACTCCCCGTATTCGCCGGCATGTGCTGGACTGCCGGACCTGACACAAAGCGGCGCGCGGGCGCAGGCGCCGTCAAGACCTCGTTGTTTCCAACGGGTGGCGGCGCCGATCGGCGAAGACCCACAATCGATACAAGAGGTAGTTGCTGGCCGTGGTGACCACCAGCGCGATGGCTTTGGCGATGAGGTAATAGAACCCGGCCCAGGTGAACAGACCCACCATGATCGTGGTCAACACCCAGTTGACGCAGGCGAGCAGA
Source organism: Dactylosporangium sp. NPDC000555 (assembly GCF_040300025.1). Taxonomy (NCBI): domain Bacteria; kingdom Bacillati; phylum Actinomycetota; class Actinomycetes; order Micromonosporales; family Micromonosporaceae; genus Dactylosporangium; species Dactylosporangium sp. NPDC000555. The sequence goes on from NZ_JBEPDB010000001.1 coordinate 40,030, forward strand.
AAGTAACGGGAGATCTGGCCGGCGACCGGTGCGGTGCTACGGAACGACCACACCCGGTTGAGCGCGAAGTTGAGGAAGAACGCTGTTGACACCGCGATGAACGCGGCCACCGACACCGGCAGACCCAGCCACTCGTGCAGCAGGTACAACAGGCCGAAGTCAGCGGCCGCACTTACTACACCCGTGATGACGTAGCGGACCGCGCTGTGTCGCATCGCGGCGCCCACCGAGGCGCGCCACGTGCTTGTCAGGCCGGCGGTGGTCGCTGCGGCGGGGCCCGCTTGGGGTTTCACGCTGGGCAGCTTAGAGGTGCGCCCGCACAAGCGTGGATGGCCCGCCCGGTCAGATCGATGTTTCACCGTGTGCATCCACTCACATCGGAGCCATAGGTCCCGCTGCGGGGCCACGCGGGGGCGGGCCCCAGCGAACCCTTGCGGTGCCGCAGCCAACGTCGGCGGGTTAGTGTCGCCACCGACCTCGGCAAGCGCGGCGAGCACGAGCGGCGGAGAGCGGTCGGCAGTCGCACCCGGCCTCGCCGCATCAACAAGCGGCGGCGCGCCGGGGGTTGCGGCGGTGCTGCCACCAGATGCCGACGGCGGCCTACGACCGCGAGTAGCAGTGCACTCATCACCGCCGTGACCGGCGGTTACGCGACCTTGCAATGACCCTGGCCGTCAAGGCCTCGGGTTCTTCCAGGCCTGGTTCGGCTGGCTTCGCAGGGCGACCGCCAGCCTGCCGGACCGTTCTGACGGTTCGTCGATGCCGATATCTTCCCGTGACATTTGTGGACACCATCGCCGTTTACATGCTGATAACGTTCGCCCGGGATCGATCCACATCTCACCTTGTTCCGCCACCGAAAATGATAAGGGAGGACTAGTGCGTCGATTTCTCGTGACCGCATTGCTGGCCACGTTCGCATTCATCGTGACCCCGGCTGCGACCGCATTCGCGGCCTGCCCCGAGGTTGGCCAGGTTTTCTATTCGTTCAGCAATGTCACCGCGAGCAGGATTCTGTCGAACCTGCGCAGTGATTACCTGAAGGGCCCCGGCACCATCACGTACACGAAGACCACCACGGCTCAGGTCTCGGCATCGATGACAGCCACGGTAAGCGCCGAGGCTGGCATCGTGTTTGCCAAGGCCAGCGCGTCTATCGGGGTCACCGTTGGTGGCAGCTGGTCGCGGTCGGACACCTGGTCCTACAGCAAGCCGGTGCCGTCTGGAAAGACCGCCCGCCTGGTGATGTGGCACGAATCCCGCCAGTTCGTCGTCAAGAAGACGAAAATCGTCGCACCGTGCAATGTGAAAACCGTTTACACCGCCACAGTGAACGCACCGCGCACGCAGAACATCAATGTTTGGGACCTCCAGTACCTGTAGGCCTGCCTAACGGGGGGGGACGGCGCTGGTGTGGACCGGCGCCGTCTTTCCGAAATATTCGTCCGGCCACCGGTGTGGCCGCCCGGCAACAGCGCGTCGACCCGGCCGTTGAACACCGGTGGTCAGTGACGTAGGCAAACACGCCGCGCCGCGCGGGCCGGGTGGTGTAATGGTGCAGGCCGCGGGCGTTCTCAGCCCGCGAGCTCGTAGACCTGGTCCAGCGCGATGCTCGCGACCCGGGCCAGCGGGGCGATCAGGGTCAGCGCCCACAGCCTCGTCCGGGCGTGGTCGCGGCAGGAGCCCGACGATCATCGCCTGGACGGCCGGACGGGAAGCCGGCGAGGAGGACTTCCCTGCCTGGCCAGTAGAGCTGCGTCAGGACTCCGTCGGCGAGCACGAGCGTCGTCACTGCGGCCAGGCCGGCGCCGCCGAGGACGTCCGCCGGGCCCGCGCAGTGTCGCACCGCGACCGCGGCGACCGGAGCGGCGAAGCCGGCGAGGACGCCCCACAGGGCCGCGTCGCGCCCGACGCTGAAGCCCTGCACGGCCGCCGCCCAAAGGTAGTACGCCAGGCACGCAGCGACGAAGAACCATGCGGCGCGCAGCGCGGACTGGACGGCCGTCGGCGCCCAGTCGCCGATCAGTGCGACCGTCAGCACCCACAGTGCCGGGTGCGTACCGGCGTCGGCCGCCCCGCCGCCGACGGACTCGTCGGCCACCTTGGCCACGGCGCCGGCGACCAGGCCGGCGATCGCGACGCGCCGACCACCGGCAGCACCGATCGAGCGGAATTGGGCGTCAGGACGAGGCGAACCGCAGCTACTGCGTCCGGAGCGTGACCGCGCCGACGATCGGGACAAATGCGGCGACGACGGCGACGGTCGTGGTGAAGAAGACAGTGGCGCGGTGGGCGCGGACGCCGCCCGCCTCCCGGGCGCTGAAGCCGAAGTGGCGCAGGATGTCGAGGCCCCGATCCGGGTTGGCGGGTTGCGCACCGCCGTACCGATGCCGGGTACACTGCCGCAGGTCATCCGGCGGCTTGCGAGGGTTGGCCGGTTGAGTCATGGTCAAGGATGTCCGTGTACCGCCGGAGAGGGGCGAGATCGGCATAGTGGTGAACAAAGTCCATCCCACTGCTGTGATTGGCGCTGGCGTACAGCTCGGTGACAACAACGTCATCGGCCCCTACACAGTGATCATAGGCCCGACCAGCATCGGTGACGGTAACCTGATCGGCCCGCACGCCTCGATCGGCACTCCCGCGGAGTACCGGGGCGGTCCTCATCCGACCGGCTGGGATGGCGAGATCGCCGGCGCTGGCGTCGCTATCGGTAATGGCAACATCATCCGTGAGTTCGTGACGATCAACCAGGGTACGCATGAGACGACGACGGTGGGCAACGACTGCTACCTTCTCGCCCGCACCCACGTTGGTCATGATTGCGTGCTGGACGATGCCGTGACGTTGGCCGACGCGGTCCAGCTGGGTGGGCATACTCACGTATGGAGCTGGACGAACATCGGCATGGCCAGCGTTGTGCACCAGCGATCCCAGATAGCACCGGGAGTAATGATCGGGATGGGCTCGGCTGTGCGCAAAGATGTTCCGCCTTTCACCATCGCCGTCGGCAACCCTGCGCGCGTCACCGGCGTCAACCGGGTCGGCTTGTCGCGGCGCGGTTGCACGGACGAGATGGTCGATGAGGTCGCCGCGTATCTGGCGGGCAAGTCGGCGATCCCGGGCGATCTGCCGGCGGAGTTGGCCGAGCAACTGGCGGCTTGGATCAAAATTCAGACACAGCAAGGCTGACGAGGAGTACGAACATGACCGAGGAGCTCACTGACCAGCTGCGCAAGGTCTTTGTTGAGGCGCTTGAGCTGCCTGCAGAAGTCGATGTCGAAAACCTGAAGTACCGCGACATCGAGCAGTGGGACTCGCTGGGACACATGACGCTCGTGGGTGCGATCGAGGACGAGTTCGGCGTGCAGTTCGACACCGAGCAGGTGATCGACATGAGCAGCTTCAAGGTCGCCCTTGACATGCTGCGGGGAACGAGCGTCGATGGCTGACGGCACGCCGGGCAACCTGGCGGGACGGGTCGTCGTCGTCACCGGCGGCACGCGCGGCATCGGGCGGGCCACGTCGGATCTCCTGGCCCAGGCCGGCGCTGTAGTGGTGGTCACCGGCCGCGACGAGGTTCGTGTCAAGACAGTGGCCGCGGAACTGTCCGAGGCCAACGGTGTGCCGGTGACAGGAGTCGCCTTCGATGTTGCCGACTTCGACGCGGTTGGCGCCGCGTTCAAGGCCATCGCGGCGCAACACGGGCGGATCGACGGCCTCGTCGCCAACGCGGGGATACTCGATGACGCGTTGATCGGCATGATCAGGCCCGGCCTGGTCGAGCGCCTGCTGGCCACCAACGTGGCGGGCACGATCGCCACGGTGCAGGCCGCCGCCAGGGTCATGATGCGGAAGGGCTCAGGTTCCATCGTCGTCCTCGCGTCGATCGTGGGGGAGAACGGCGGCGTCGGACAGACCGCATACGCGGCGTCCAAGGCGGCTGTGGCGACCGTGGCGCGCTCCGCGGCGAAGGAACTGGGGCCGCGCGGCATCAGGGTCAACGCGGTAGCTCCGGGCCTGATCGACACCGAGATGATCGCGCACCTGCCCAAGACTCTCGTCGAGGAGCGCATCACAGACACCGCGTTGCGTCGCCTCGGCGATCCGGCGGACGTGGCGCGCGTGATCCGGTTCCTGATCAGCGACGAGGCGAGATTCGTGACGGGTCAGGTCCTGGGCGTCGACGGCGGGCTTGTGCTGTGAACACGTCGCTGGTCGCCCCGGGAGCACGACTGATCGACGCGACGACCGGCGACACGCTCACTGGTGAATCGCTGACCAGCGCCATCGGCGCCGTCGCGGGTACGGTCGCCGGTTTTCCCACCGGGGCGGTCTTCGCACGCACCGGACTGACCGTTCGCGCCGCGCTGTCCTACCTGGGTTGCTGGGAAGCGCACCGACCGGTCGTCCTGCTTGACCCGGCGTTGAATCCTCAGACTCTCGCCGACATGGTGCGCCGATTCACACCGGCGGCGATCGTCGGGCTCGATGAGGGGGGCGCCGGCGCCAATCCCGGCGAGCTTCCACCCGGTTACGAGCGTCAGGTGTTCGAGGCGATCGGGCCTGCCTGGGTTCGACGTGGTGACGTCGCGGCCGCGCCGCAGCCGCATCCGGACCTTGGACTCATGCTGGCGACCTCCGGGTCCACGGGTGACCCGAAGCTCGTCCGGCTGTCGCGCACCGCGATCGCGTCCAACGCCGTGGCCATCGGCCAAGTGCTGCACCTTGACAGCAACGAGATCGCGCCGACGAGCCTGCCGCTGTTCTACAGCTACGGCATGTCGGTCCTCAACAGCCACCTGGCCGCCGGTGCGGCCGTCGTCGTGGTCGACGGCGGAGTCCTGTCGCGCGACTTCTGGGCGGCCGTCGACCGCTACCAGGCAACCTCACTGGCGGGCGTCCCGTACAACTACGAGATGCTCGCCAAGATCCGGTGGAGCCCGGCGAAGCACCCGAGCCTGCGCATGCTCACCCAGGCCGGCGGCCGGCTCCGCAACGAGATGATCCTGGCGTACCACGAGAAGATCCAGGCGCTCGGCGGCCGGTTCTACGTCATGTGGGGCCAGACCGAGGCGGGTCCCCGGATGAGCACATTGCCCGCCGAACGGCTCCCGGAGTACGTCGGCTCTCCCGGATGCGCGGTTCCGGGCGGCAGCTTGTCCGTACGCACGGAAGACGGTACCGAGACCCAGCAGGCCGGCGTCGAGGGCGAGATCATCTATCGCGGCAGCAACGTGATGATGGGGTACGCCGACAATGCCGCCGACCTGAGCCGCGGCGATGACCTCGGCGGTGTCCTGGCCACCGGTGACCTGGGGTACCTGGACGAGGAGGGCTTCCTGTTCCTCACCGGTCGGCTGAAGCGGATCGGCAAGGTCTTCGGGATCCGGGTCAACCTGGATGACATCGAGAAGATGGTCGGCCGGAGCGCGGTGGACGGCGTCGGACCGGTGGCCGCTGTGCCGGCGGGAGACGGCGTCGTCGTCTGGTGCGAAGGCGACCTTGACGCGAGTCGCCGGGCGGAGATCGCGAAACTGCTCGCCGAACGGATGAAGGTCCACCGCTCCGGATTTGACGTGCGGGCCATCGACGTGCTCCCGCTATTGTCGAACGGCAAGGTTGACTACAAGGCCCTGGAGGCGAACACATGAACGGCAACTCCGAGGCACTCCAGCGATGACCCTCGCCACAAGCGTTTTCAGCAAGCCCCAGGCACAGCGCGAGGCCGACCTGCTCGACGAGCTCGTCGCCCTCACCGACCACCACCGGGCCAGAAGCCTCGAGTATCGACGGATCCTCGATGCCACCGGTCATCCGGTCGGGCGCACGTATGAGCGCGTCGCCGATCTGCCCTGGCTGCCGGTGCGTCTGTTCAAGACGCATGCCCTGAAGAGCGTGCCGGACGACGAGGTGTTCAAGCTGCTCACCTCCAGCGGCACCACGGGTGCCGAGGTGAGCCGCATCTTCCTCGACAAGGAGGCCGCCGCGCTTCAGCAGCGCATGCTGTCGGCGGTCCTGCAGCAGGTCGTGGGGCCTAGCCGGCTGCCGATGCTGCTGGTCGACACCAAGGGGCTGCTGAAGAACCGTCGTTCGTTGTCGGCTCGCGGCGCGGGCGTCTTGGGACTGATGAACTTCGGCCGCAACCACGTGTTCGTGCTCGATGAGGAGGACCGGCCCGACGTAGAGGCCGTCCGCACGTTCCTCGACAAGCACGGCAGCGAGCCCTTCCTGATCTTCGGTTTCACCTTCATGGCGTGGCTCTACCTGTACGAGCTGGCCAGCAACGAGGGCCTCGACCTGTCCAACGGCATCCTCATCCACAGCGGCGGCTGGAAGAAGCTGATCGATCGGGCGGTCGACAATGCTGAGTTCCGCCGCCGGTTCGCCGCTGACACCGGGCTTACCAAGATCTACAACTACTACGGCATGGTCGAACAGATCGGCACCATTTACCTGGAAGGTCCGTCGGGCGACGGGCTCTACTGCCCGGACTTCGCCGACGTCATCATCCGCGATCCGGTCACCTGGGCCGAGGTGCCGGTCGGCACGCCGGGTGTCGTCGAGGTGGTGAGTACTCTGCCTCGCTCGTACCCGGGACATGTCCTGCTCACCGAGGACCTGGGCGTCATTCACGGGATCGATGACGGAACCTGGCCCGGCAAGCGCTTCTCCATCATTGGGCGGCTGCCGCGGGCCGAAGCTCGGGGCTGCAGCGACACCTTCGAAGGGGCGTCATGACCAAGCTGGAGCAACGCTTTCCGGTTGCGGCGCCAGTCAGCGTCGGCGAGCTCCTGGCTGAGATGGGAGACGAGCCGACCGGCGGTCGGCTGCGCGTCGGCGACCCACGGGTGCGCGAGTTTCTGGTGGCACTCGCCCGTCGCCTGCTCGCGCCGGCCACCGCGCGCCGGTTCCCGGAACTGGCCTCACTCGGCTTCTTCCTCCGGCGTGGCGAAATTGACAAGATCATCGACTCCGTCACGCCGGGCAAGGACGAGCTGCGGTTCCCGCGAGGCTTGGTCTTCCACGTGCCACCGGCGAACGTCGATACCATCTTCGTGTATTCCTGGGCACTGTCGGCGTTGGCCGGCAACTCGAACGTCGTACGGATATCCCCGCGTTCGGCCGGGGCCGCGACGGCATTGGTTGACGCGCTGAACGCAACGCTTGCCGACGCCCATCCGGCGATCGCCCAGACGCAGCGGATGGTCACGTTCGGCCACGACGACGCGGCGTTCGCGGCTCTCTCCCTCGGCTGCGATCTGCGGGTGATCTGGGGTGGCGATCAGGCGGTTTCGCAGATCCGGCGCCACCCGCTGCGGCCGTCCGCGCGTGACCTCACGTTCCCCGACCGTGCGTCGTTCGCGGTCATCTCAACCGCCGGATGGTTCGCCGCGGACGCGGAGGCGCGGCGAGACGTGGCGATCGGTCTGTACAACGACTCGTACTGGTTCGACCAGGCCGCGTGTGCCTCGCCGCGCGCCATTTACTGGGTCGGTGACGCTGAGTCGGTGGGCCGCGCGCAGCGTGAGTTGTTCGCGTTGTTGGACGACGTGGTGACGGCCAAGGCCACGGAGGTCGGCCCCGCCATGGCGATTGAGAAGCGAGTGTCGACCTACGGCCTGGCGGCCGAGGGCGTGGCGAACGAGATCCGGTTCACCGGCAACGCGATCGCCACGCTGGACCTCACCGCACCCGAGTTCGTCCCGCGACGTTGGCTCGGAGTCGGCACGTTCCCACAGGCGCGGCTGGAATCACTGACCGACATGGTCGGCATCGTTGAACGGCGAGACCAGACGGTCAGCCACTTCGGTTTCGCCAGGGAAGAGCTGGTGACCTTCGCCGAGCAGCTGTCCGGTCGCGGTGTCGATCGCATGGTGCCCATCGGTGCGGCGCTGGCGTTTTCGTCCACCTGGGACGGCTACGACCTTCTGCGTGAGTTCACCCGACTGACCGTCGTCCAGACGAAGAGCTAATCGCACGACGCGCGATCGTGATCCTCGCGGGATTCGCATCCCGCGAGGATCACGACGATGTCTCAGCTACGGGCTCCGAACGCTGTTGGGTCCGACGCCTGACCGCGATCGAAACGGCGGCTCCCGCCGCGGTCAACGCATCCGCGAGCACGAACAGGATCCGTGACGCGAGCGCGATGCCAAGGGCAGTTCCGGCGGCGTTGGGCGCGGGCAGGGCCGGCACCAAGGCGGCTACCAGCACGGCCTCGCGTACGCCGAGTCCGGACGGCGCGAAGATGGCGAACAGGCTGATCGTCAGCGCGAGGGCGAAGGCGCCGACGGAGCGGATGAGACCATTCACGCCGGGCGCCGCTTGTGCGTTGGCCAGCAGCCAGAGATGCACCCCGAAGCAGATCCAGCCAATCGCCGCCCACCCGACGACCCGGAGCACGCCGGACCACGTCAGCGAATGCGTGAGTGGCGGCCGTCGCAGCAGGCGCAGGAGCAGCTGGACGAGACGGGTCAGCACCGGCGGAACGGCACAGATGATCGCGACTGGAAGCAGCGCGATCATGGCGTAAAGAGCGAACCTTACCGGCTCGGCGTAGGTCTCATTGTCGCCGGTGCTGCTGATCAGCGCCGGCACCGCGAGCGTGCCGAGGCCGAGAGCGGCGGTGGTGCCGAGGCCGACCGTGACTACCGAAGCCAGAAACGCGCGAGCGCGTGGCAGCCCGGCACGGCGGCCGAGCTCCATCTGCATCACATATGCCCACACGCTTCCGGGCAGGTACTTGCCCAGGGCGCCGATGAAGTTGATCTGGGATGCGGAGATGAAGGGTACGTCGTGCTCGAGGTCCTTCAGGCTCGCCTTCCAGGCCATCACGTTGGCCAGCATGCCGAGAATGAGCGCCACGAAGGACAGCAGCACGGATTGCCATGCCAGGCCGAGCCAGGTCTGACGGACCTGGGACCACTGCGTAACGACGGCGTAGACCATGAACGCGGCGATAGCGATCGCGAGCAAGATCTTCAGCGCGGCAACGATGACTCGTCGTGCGTTCGATACCGGGCGTGCGGGCTGGGGTGCCGCGCTTACCGTCGCAACGGTGTTCACCACAGGATTCGGCCTCCGCGTTTCTCGCTGAGGCGTCTGCCGCCCGGACCGGGGCAGCCGCCCAAACGTGCCGAGTGTAGTCACCAGAGGCGGCGGCGGGCACCCCTGCCCCGTCAATGATGTTTACACTCCGCCCAACCTCACGGTTTGGGCACTACAGACAGTGAGCTTGGTGCCTACTCTCGCCAGAAGATGGGCCGGTTTTGTCGTTTCTGTGAGAAAAGTGCCGATTGGCCATGGGAGATCCGAGGTCAACAACATGTAGTAGAGTCCCGCGCGGCACAACCCCGGCCAAGGAGTTTCGCAGTGATCCCCATTTCTTCAGTCCGTATCAGCGAGGAAGCGGAGCGTCTCGCTATCGAGGTGATCCGCTCGGGCATGCTGGCTCAAGGCCCGATGGTCGCTCGCCTCGAGCGCGAGTTCGCCGAGTTCGTGGGTGTGAAACACGCGATCGCAGTGAACAACGGCACAACCGCGCTCGTCGCGGCTGTCCAGGCACTCGACCTCCGGCCGGGTGACGAAGTGATCACCAGTCCGTTCACGTTCGTCGCGACCCTCAACGCAATCCTTGAGGCCGGAGCCGTCGCTCGGTTCGCCGATATCCGGGAAGACGACTTCTGCATTGATCCCGAGGCGCTCGAAGCCGCGATCGGCCCGCGGACGAAGGTACTGATGCCCGTGCATTTGTATGGGCAGACCGCGGACATGGAGAGGATCGCGCCGACCGCGCAGCGCCACGGCCTGGCCCTTATCGAAGACTCCGCCCAGGCGCACGGCGCCACGATCGGTGGGCGCGGCGCGGGCAGCTTCGGCATCGGCACGTTCTCGTTGTATGGCACGAAGAACATCACAACCGGCGAAGGTGGCTTGATCACCACCAACGACGACCAGATCGCGGACCGTCTTCGGGTGCTGCGCAATCAGGGCATGCGGCAGCGCTACCAGTACGAGATGGCCGGCCACAACTACCGGCTGACCGACCTGCAGGCGGCGCTCGCCATCCCGCAGCTGGCGAGCTACGACGAGCTGGTGAAGCGGCGCAAGGAGAACGCGGCTCGGCTCTCGGCCGGCCTGCAGGGCCTCCCGGGCGTGCGTGTCCCGACCGAGCTGCTCGGCCGTTCGCACGTGTGGCACCAGTACACGGTGCTGATCACCGACGAGTCGCCCCGCGCCCGCGACGAGATCGTGCGGCTGCTGAACGAACGCGGCATCGGCTGCGGCATCTACTACCCCAAGGTCGTGTACGACTACGAGTGCTACGCCGCCAACGCCAACGTGATCCCTGATCCGGCGCCAGTAGCCGAGCGGGTCGCTGCGCGGTGCCTGTCGTTGCCGGTGCACCAGCACCTGACCGACGACGACGTCGACCAGGTGATCGAGAGCGTGCGTGCGGTGGTGACGGCATGAGCGCGGCACGCCCCAAGATCGTCCTGGTCGGAACCGGCTCGATGGGTTCCCTGCACGCACGGGTTCTCTTCCAGTCCGAGCGCTGCGATCTGGTGCGGGTCGTCGACCCCAACCGAGAGGCCGGGGCGGGTGTCGCGAACCGATTCGGCGCGCAGTGGACGCCGGAGCTGGGCGACCTCGACGATGTGGACGCCGTGGTTCTCGCGGCTCCGACGGAGCACCACTACAACGTTGCCCACGACATCCTCGCCGCAGACAAGCCGCTGCTCATCGAGAAGCCCGTCTGCGCGAGCCTGGCCGAGAGCGAGGAGATCGTCGACCTGGCCGAGAAGCGCGGCCTGCCGCTGGTCTGCGGTCTTCTTGAACGGTTCAACCCTGCCGTGGTGACGGCGTTGGCGCTGGTCGACCAACCGGTCCACGTGGCCGCCATCCGGCACTCGCCGTACGCGCCGCGCATCCGCACCGGGGTTGCGTGGGACCTGCTCGTACACGATGTCGACCTGACCATCCAGATCTTCGGTGGAGCGGAGCCGAGCAGGGTGCACGGCACCCTCGGGCATTTCCACCCGCAGTCGGTCACCGCGGCGGAGGATGTGGCCGAGGCGGTCATGAGCTTCGCGGCGGGCGGCCTGGCGACGGTGTCCGCCAGCCGCATCAGCCAGCGCAAGACGCGGGCTCTGACCATCGCGGAGGTCGACCGTCTCGTCGAGGTGGACCTGCTACGCCGGGACGTGACCATCTACCGGCACGTCTCGCTCGACGCCGCCACCCCGGACGGGCGCGGTTACCGCCAGCAGAGCATCATCGAGATTCCCGAGCTGACGACCGGGCGAGAGCCACTGGCTGCCCAGCTGGATCACTTCCTCGACATCCTCGCCGGCGATGTCGACGCTGACGTCGAACGAAGCAGAATCCTGCCGTCGCATCGGGTCGTTGGGCGGCTGCTGCAGGATGGCCAGCCGTGACACCGTCGGCAGCGGCGGTCGGGATGTCCGAGCACGGATTCCCACCAAACCCGTACAACGCGCACGCGTGGGTCAGCGGTGATCCGGTCATCGGTGAAGGAACGTGGATCGGCGCCTTTACGGTTATCGATGGCTCTGGCGGCCTCACCATAGGCGCCGGATGTGACATCAGCTGCGGAGCGCAGATCTACACCCACTCGACCGCGCGTCGGTGCGTCTCCGGGCGCGAATACCCGCAGATCGATCGGGCACCGGTGCGCATCGGCGACCGGGTATTCATCGGTGCCAACGCGACCGTTCTGATGGGAGTTACGATCGGGGACGGCGCTGTGGTTGGCGCCGGAGCCGTCGTTACCCGCGACGTGCCGCCTGGTGCCATGGTCGTCGGTGTCCCAGCCAAGGTGGTGGCCACGGTGGCCGTCGATGGAGCGGATGTCAGCTACATCCCGGTCAAGGAGGACAGCGGATGCGTGTCGCAGTAGTCAACAACTTCTTTCCTCCTCGGGTCGGCGGCAGCGCGCACCTTTCTGACGCCCTCGCCAGGGGATATGCGGCCGCCGGTCACGAGGTGCTCGTGCTGACGGTGAGCTACAAGGACGCGCCGGAACACGAGACCCGCAGCGGATACCGCGTCGTGCGGCTGCCCGGCTGGACGCTGCCGAAACTGCCGTTGCCGATCAGCTTCGACATCGGGTTCAGCAGCCGCCCCTCGCTGCCGCGACGCATCCGCACGATCCTCGACGAGTTCGCTCCGGACGTCATCCATCAGCACGGTCAGTTCTTCGATCTCACGTGGGCAAGCGGGCTCTACGCGCGCAAGCGGGGCATCCCCACGCTGTTGTCGGTGCACACCCGGCTGGAAAGTCCGAGGGGCCTCTTCAAGTACGGCTTCCAGGCCCTCGACGCGATGCTTGTCGCACCGATCCTGCGGCGGTTCAAGCCGCGATTCGTCGTGATGGATGTACACATGGAGAAGTACATCCAGAAGCGCTACCGCCGGGCGATCTCCGGCTTGAGCTACATCCCGGTCGGGGTGAACGTGGACGACATCAGCCGGGGCGACGGCGCCCAGGTGCGCGAGCGGCTCGGGCTCGTCGGCCGGCCAATGATCTTGTCAATTGGGCACGTCATTCCGCTGCGAGACCGGGTGCGGTTGGTGCGGGCGCTGCCTCGCGTGCTCGAGAAGGTCCCAGACGCGGTGGTGGTCGTGCTCGGCGCGATCCATTACGACGCGTTCCTGCGGTTGGCCGACCAGCTTGGCGTCCGGCATGCGATCAGGACCGTCGGCGCGGTGCCCAAGGCGGAGATCCCCGACTATCTGGCCGCGGCCGACGTGGAAACGCACGACCTCGACGGTCTGGGGCTCGGCACGGCCAGCCTGGAGAGCATGGCGGCCGGGTGTCCGGTGGTGGCGGCGGTCCGGGCCGACAACTTTCCCGGGGTGGAACTCGTCGACCGCGAGCACCTCTACCTGTCCCAGCCAGGCGACGACGAGGACCTAGCTAATGCGATCATCGAGGTGCTCGCCGATCCGGCCGGCGCCCGAGCGACGGTCGGCGTGGGCGGTCAGCGTCTGGTGCAGGAGAAGTTCCAGATCTCGTCCGTGATCAACCAGCACCTGACCACGCTGGACGAGCTTGCCCCGCATCGAAGCCGGTCAGCTGATGGCGACGTGTCGACGCGTCGTTGATCGATAAACGGAGAGGTCTCCGCTAGATGGTTCATCCACCAAGACGAGCCAATAGCACGGAGACCTCCCATACGCTGTTGGGGTCCGCGTCGCCGGGCGTGAACAACACGAGGTCGATTTAGCCGTCGGAGTGCGGGTATCGGCGCAGCGTCTGAGCCAGCGCGTCACCCACGTATGGCCGGCAAGTAGCCCTTGACGTAAGCGGTTCCCTTGCTGGCGTTGAGGTAGAGGCCCGGTGAGAAGTACGTCCCGGCCGCGAAGATGACGCAGGCCAGGAACCCGACGCCAGCGGTAACCCAGGCCCGCACCGGCTGCGGCCGGGAACTCCCGCCGCGCAGTGCCGACAACGCCGACCCTCCATACCGACGCACTGCCCGTCGACGGGGGCGGGAGGCGCGGAAATGCCGTGTGGGCCCCCCGACCGGAGGGCCCACATGACGGCCGATCAGCGTCGCCAGACGCCCCAGTGATGGACGCGGTCCTCGCCGATGAGGTGCCACTCGGATCCCTCCGAGAAGCTCGCCGCCGAGTTGTTGCGGTCCAGCGGGGCGATGACAAGGTCGACGCCGGGTGGTGGCTGCCGGAGATCGGTGAAGTACTGCAGCCTCGTCCAGTAGATCTCGCGCTCGTGCTGGCCTCGCACGATGTAGTGCATACCGGCGTAATAGCCGACCGTCTCACCCGGCTTGACCCCGATGTCGCGGATCAGGCGGGGCACGTCCTGGTACTCGGCGGACGATCGCGGCTCGCTGATCCGTTCGGTGATCGTGTAGAGGGCGACGCCGTTGAACAGGATCAGGATCGCCAGGGCGACCTGGCTCGTCCGGCGGTGGGCCAGCATGGCCGCGAACACCGCCAAGAGTCCCAGCACCGCGGCGGTGGCGACAGCCACCCGTAGGTGCGTGTAGGTGTTGCTGAGGAACGAGGTCTCCGGCGCGTCCCAGGCGATGAAGTACTCCTGGGGCATGTGCCGGCCGTCGTAGGCCAGCACTATGAACCCGGCTGCCACGACCGCCGCCGCGCCGCCCGCCGCCCGCAACGCCGCCCGTCGGATGCCGACGTTCAGCAGCGCGGCGATGCCGGCCAGCGTCCACACCGGCACCAGGAAGGCCAGGTACCGCGGGTAAACCTGGTGATTGATACGCAGGTCGTCGGGCAGCCCGGCGGCCGAGATGAACGCGATGCCCACGCTGGCCAGCAGCGCGGTGACCAGCACCGCCCACCGCTGCCAATCGGTGTCGCGCCGGCGCAGTAGCCATGCGACCGTCAGCACCACGGCCACCCCGCTGAGCCCCCACCCGCTCACCATGAGGCTCCACATCTGGCCGATCGCCCGGCACACCGTGGTCACCAGCCCGTCGACGGTGGTGAGGTGGACCTTGAGCCGGGACTCGGAAACGCCCGCGTTGCCGATCGAGATGGCCGATCCGAGGATCGCCTTGAGCGGGAAGTCGAGGGCGGCCACGACGACGGCGCTGCCAGCGGCCAGCAGGGCACGCCGCCACGCGAACCGCCGCAGCACCGCGAGCAGGAGCACGGCGAACACGTGCACGGCCACCAGCACCGTGCCGCGGGCGTGCGAGAGGTAGATCGAACCGGCAAAGGCGCCGCTTCCGACCGCGGCCAGCAGTGCCCGGCGTGAGTTCGTGCCGGTCAACGCCACGTGCAGCAGGATCAACCAGCCCAGTGCGACCGGAGCGAGGATCGTGTCGATCATCGCGAACTCGCTGTAGTACGCCACCGCCGGAAGCGCCGCGACGGCGAACGCCGCCACCAGCGCCAGCACCCGACGAACGTCGAGCACCCGGCGGGCGAACAGGTAGGCCAGCGGGAACGTCAACGCGTTGAGCAGCGCGTTGATCACCTGCACGTTTCGGAAGACGGTGAACGGCTCGGTGGTCGGCCAGTAGGCCGGCGAGATCAGCAGCGGATACAGCACGCGGCGGAACAACGCACCTTCGCCGACCGACACGCCTCCGGGACCGCCCGCGAACACCCGGGCGGCGATCAGGTAACCGTCCTCATCGGGGTGCACGGTGACGTACGGCACGCTGCGAGAGAGGTAGATCCGCCAGGCTACGTGCACCAGCCACCCGCCGACGAGGGCCAGCATCAGAACGAGCGGACGGCCGGGTCGGTGCGCGTCGGAGGTGACCGTGGCCGGTTCGCTCTCGGCTGGCCCGGTCACGTCGGCGTTGGGCCCGTCAGTGGACTCCTCACGGGCCGCGGCAGTCGTTGCTTCGTACACCGCTACCTCGCCGTCGTATGCAGTGCCGCATCATCATCGGCGGCCGTTCGGGGCTGCGGGATGGGAGCGCCCGCGACCGCCTGCGGCACCCCGGCCCCCCGCAGGGTCAGCAAGCTCGCCAGCAGACCGGAGAACATGGTCACCACGCCGAGCGCGATAGCTGTCGCCGACGGCAGCACCAGACGGATCGTGGACCGTGGGTCCAGCGGCCCGAAGTTGTGCTGCCCCCAGTTGCTGACGGCGGCCACCGTGCCGGCCAGGCCGCCCAGGATCAGCACGATGCCCACCGCGGCACAGGTCTCCAGCCGCAGCATCCGGGCCCACCGGCCAACCTGACGATCGGTGACGAGTCCGACGTCGCGCCCGTAGAGCTGGGCGAAACCGCCGAACAGCGCGAGCTGCGTGCCGATGATGACCGCCAGGCAGGCATACACAAGCGCGTTGATGTCGAACTCGGTGCTGCCGATCCGCACCGGCCCGATCGCCAGCAGAACCGTTGCGATCAAGCCGAGCACGCCGATCACCCGACCTGGCCACACCAGCGCCTTGCGAGGCGCCATGACCAGCAGGAAGCGCAGGTGCCGCCACCCGTCCCGCCAGGTGCGCAGGTGCGGCTTACGGCTGCGCCCGTCGACAGCGAGCGTGGTCGGCACCTCGACGATGTCGTAGCCGGCCAGCGCCGCGCGCACCACCAGCTCGGAGGCGAACTCCATGCCGGGCATGCAGAGTCGCAGCTGCTCGATCCGGTCCCGGCGGAAGCCTCGGATGCCGCAGTGGAAGTCCTTCACGTGCTTCAGACCAAACAACCACCGCCCCAGCCAGGACAGCACCGGGTTGCCCAGGTACCGGTGCAACGGTGGCATCGCGCCCGGGGCGATCCCGCCCCGGAACCGGTTGCCCATCACCACGTCATGGCCGGCCCGCAGCGCGTCGATGAACGGCTTGAGGTTGGCCAGGTCGTACGAGTCGTCGGCGTCCGCCATGATGACGTACCGGCCGCGCGCCGCCTCGATGCCGGCCAGCAGCGCACCCCCGTATCCACGGATCGGGGCCTGGATGACCCGGGCGCCACAGTCCTCCGCGATCTTCTGGGAACCGTCGGTCGAGCCGTTGTCGCTGACCAGCACCTCGCCGTCCACGCCCAGCTCGGTGAGCGACTGCAGCGCCTTGCTGACGCACACGGCCAACGTCTCAGCCTCATTGAGGCAGGGGAGGAGAACGGTGACCTCAAGTTGTTGTGTCGGCATCCAGGTTCCTCTCGGGAAGCACGGGCTCATCCGGCGCGGGGCGGGTCGCCGCCCGCACGCGCAGCCAGGCGAAAGCGCCTGCCATGACCAGCAAGGGGCTGGCCGAGTGCCCGTACCGTCGTTCGAACATTGATGTAGCGAAGGAGATCGTAATGATGGCGAGGCCGCAGCCCACCAGCAGCAATGCGCCGCTTCCATACGACCAGCCCGGGCGTCGCGGCCGCCACGCCAGCGCCACCGCGATGCCCACCACCAACAGGAACTGGACCGGGAACGGCAGCGTGAACACAGCGGCATACCATCGGAAGGCCGTGCGGGACTTGGTGCTGCTGGGTCTCTGGAGGCTGGCCGGCTCAGTGGAGCCATCGGCCGCCACGTGCGGGAAGCAGTCTACACCTTTGACGACTTTTCCCAGGTCCCAGTAGGCGTCCAGACACTGCGTATTCGGGCCCAGGCGCCGGTCCGGGTAGAAGAAGTACCGCACCACGTCGCGCGTGACTGTGAAGGCGTAGTCACCCGGCTGTTGGGTGATCACCTTGACGGCGAAGCTCTTCAGCAGCGGCTCGTCGGGATAGCGCTGCGCCGGGCTATCCGGGCTCCACACAAACCAGTCGGGCCGTTCCGGGCGCTGGCCGAGCGGTTGCACCGGGCACAGTCTCCGCTCCTGTTCGGTGAGCTTCAGCCGGTCACAGTCGGAGATCCCGGCTGTCCGCCCGTACAGGAAGCGCCCGCTCCAGCCGGTGAGCCCGTACTCGTCGTGGTGGGAGTGGAACCACACAGCGTAACCGCCTAGCGTCACCAGCATCGCGGTGGCGAAGCCGAGCAGCGGCCGCCAACCGACCCAGCGCACCAGCAGGTAACCGCCGGCAAGGGCGCACAGTGGCAGGCCGATGACGCGGACCAGCGTCGCGCCGCCGAGCAGGAGCCCGGCGGCCAGGCTGAGCCAGATATTCGGCTTGTCCCGCCACAGCAGCAGCACCAGGCCGCCGACCAGCAGCGCGGCGAACAGTGAATCCGCGATCAGGTAGTGCTCCAGCACGATCGCCCGCGCATCCAGGGCCAACGGCGCCGCCGCGACGAGTGCCAGCCAACGCGGCGCGGCGCGTCGGTGCAGCATGGCGTACACCGCCACGGGCAGCGTCAACCCGAGGAGGTGCTGAGCGGCCGTCACCGTCCAAAGGTCACCCAACGGCATCAGCACCCTCAACCAGGCCGAGTAACCAGCCGGGTGCCAGTTGCCCGGAGTGAGGGGATGGGACTCGCGCAGGTAGTTCCGGTAGTCGTCGAACCACAGCGCCGGCGAGTACGCCTTGGCGAGGAGCAGCCGGGCGGCAATGCCGATGAGGAGCAGGCCGGCCAGCCCGCGGTGGCGACGCAGCGTCGCGATCAGGAGGCCGGCCCAGCGAGGCCCGGCCAGCACCCAGGAAGGCCGTCGGCCCGCCCCATCCATCGACCGATGTGAAACGGCGAGGCCGGGCGATCTGGCGGCAGGCGTTGACGTGCTATCGGGGAGTACTGGCACAGTCTTCGTCCCAGGGGGTTTCGGTATGTCGACGCGCCCGGTGCCGGTCGGCACGGACGCGAACCGCACGGTACCGCATGAAGTGCCTGGCGATGTACCCCCGGAGGTTGTCGTGGGCTGGACTCGGGCCGCAGGTTCTTCTATGCGCCATTTCGTCCTGCGGAGCGACTGGCCACGTAATGCAGGACAGGATGGCCTGCACGATGCCCAAAGGGCGGAAATGGTCGGTGGAAGAGCAGCCGTTCGCCATCTGTTTGCGAAAGCAGAGGGGGTCGGCCACGATGCGTTCTACTAGGCCGCGAGTCGAATGCACCGCCCCCAGCGCGATGCACCCCGTAGTGTAAAATCCCGGGTCGTGTCAGACCTCCGCTGCAACCAGATCCGGTTTTGCCAGTACACATCTGGGCGGGAAATGTGAGACCAGGTGTGATCAGCTCCGGCGAAGACATGAGGACCGGAGAGTCTCACTCGACGTCAAACGGGGAGCGCCGCGCCGGGCGGTTGCCGGGCCCCCTGTTCGTCGGCGTGGTCGCCGCTCTCGTCGCGGCGGCGTGGCTCATTCCGGTGCTCTGCATGGCCCTCGGGGTCGGCTGGCTGTTGCCGTTGCTGATCTGGGTTGCGACGGCCTCCCTGATCAGGAGCGGACGGAACATCCTCGACCGGCTGGTCCTGGCCCTCGGTTTGCTGGTCGGGTTGACCTGCGCGGTAGGGCTAGGCCTGTCGCTATGGACGGCGACGCTTCGGCCGGTCCCATCCTCCGCGCTGGCGCTGACCGGCCTGGTGCTGGCCGCTGTGCTGGCCCGGCGCCGACCGGAGTTCCCGACGGCGGGCCTTGGCTGGCCCGCACTCGCCATTCTCGGTGGCACACTCGCGTGCGCGGGCTTCGCCGTGCGGCCGTTTCTCGGTCAAGACTTCGCCGGGCGGCTGAGCATCCTCGCCATGGGCGGCGATCTGGCCCGGCACTTCACCATCTACGACACGATCCGAAGCGTCGGCGGATTTCTGTTCATGCATCGAGATGTGCCGATGCCGAACGTCGATGCCGGCTACGAGAGTTACCCGCAGGGTAGCCATTTCATCTATGCCTTGCTGGCCAACGTGATGCCGCAGGGCGCCGACAGCAGCGACGCGGTCGCGTCGTTCGGGCTGCTCATCACGCTCGACATCGGCACCTTCGTGGTGTTGTGCCTGGCCACGCTGTGGGCCACCCGTTGGGTGGCTGGGCCGCTGCTGGGCGACTGGGTCGCGCTGCCGTTCCTCGCCGCGATCTCCGGCTACCTCTGCTTCGGTGACCCGATCACCCTGCTGACTCGGGGGTTTCCGTCGGAGATGGCCGGCTGGGCGATGCTCGCGATACTGGCCGCGATCGTCGTCCGGCCCGTCGCCCGCATCCGAGAACAGATCGTCTTGGTCGCCGCGCTGGTCGTAGCCGTCTCGTTCACGTACTTCCTGTTCCTGCCGTTCGCGCTGACCGCCGCGCTCGTCTGGATGATCCGCGCGCGCCGGCAACTGACGCAGCGGTGGATCATCACTGTCAGTGTCGCCTTGGCCGCTCTTGCTCTGGCCGCGGTCTCGCCGGTGGTGAATACCGTCCTCAGTCCTGCTGGCGTGGGTGAACGGCTGCTGCTTCCGGGCGAGATCACCAAGGTGTCGCGACAGGTGGTCATCTTCTGGCTGCTTATCGTGATCGCCGCGCCGGTGCTCAGGTGGCAGCGCCATTCGCCGATTTGGCGCACTGTCGTCGCGCTCCTCTTGCTGACGGCGTCGCCGGCGGCGGTGATGTTCGGGTACCAGGTGCTCATCGGGCGCACCCAGCAGACCTACTACGTGGACAAGTTGTTCCACGAGATGCTTCTCGTCACGGTGGTGTGCTCGGGCTCAACCCTGCTGATCTTGCGTCCGGCGGCCCGAGCTTTCGCAGCGCGCCGCGTCATCGCCGTCGCGTATGCCTGGATCCTCGCCATCGCGCTCTTCGTCAGCGTCACCGATCTGGAGTTCTACGCGCCGGCCGGATCGGGTCGCCTGCATTTCCAGCAGCGCAACGCCATCTGGCAGGCCGGTAAGGGGACGGTGAAGACCATCCAGCTCTACCCCAAAGCCGACGGCCGGCTGACCTGGGTGCAGCTCGGCTCCCGCGCCGACCTCGGCAATCGTGATGCCAGCCATTGGGCGACGTTGTATACCGCCGCCCTGCAGCGCAACTATCGGGCGAGTTGGTCGGTCTTCTACTGGGGCTATCCGTGGCTGGCCACCAGCGACGCGGAGATGGCCGAGTTCTTCATGACCTCTTCGACGCCTTACCGGGTCTTGGTCGACGACACGATAAGTCTGGAAATGTTCCGGCGGATACAGACCCAATACCCTGCCCTGGACTTGGAGATCGTGGACTTGCGAGGTCGGTCGTGAAGCGGCTCGGGATGGCCGTCGGTGCCGCCGCTCTGCTCGGGTCATTGCTGGTTGGCTGCGGTAAGCCGGCGCAGCAACAGACCGGACCGCTTACGGCGGCGGCGCTCAAGAAGGACGCATGCTCTGCCTACACGACGCGGACGATGTTGTCCGTGCTGACGCCTGCGCTTCGTGGTGCCGGCTGGCCCGCCATGAAGCCCGTCGGCCAGCGGGGAGCCAGTCGGGTCAGCGACAACGTCCAGCGCTGCCTTTACAGGCTGCTTCCAACCGACCACAAGCTCAGCGGTGACCAGCAACTCAACATCTACATCTACAACGAACAGCACAACGGTGGCCGGCTGATGTCGGCGTGCATGACCCGCCCGCTGGCCACCGCGGCGCCCGTGCGGATCGGCGACGAGACGTGCGTCGGTAACACCGGACAGCTGCGATTCCGGATCGGCGAGGATTATGTGTCGGTACTGGTCGAGACTCCGCCGCGAACGATCAGTGGCACGCAGGAAGTCGGGGCCGATGACACAAGGACGTTCGTCGCCCCCACGGATCCGGCGGCCCGCGCGGCGCTCGCCGCGGTGGTGGCGCAGGACCTCGTCCAGCGGTGGGCCCGCTAGATGATTGATGCCTTGAAGATTTAGAGGCGCATATGGTGAAGGCCTCGTCGTGGTTGGACTTGTGTGGTAACCAAATCCAACTCGACGAGGCCTTCGCACACCCACACCGATCAGCTCGGGCGAGTTACGGACACGACTTCCGGCGCCCGCTTAAGCCGTCATGTTCACGAGCTCGCGCATGCCCTGCTCGACCGTGATGGTCGGCTCCCAGCCGAGCACCTCGCGGGCCCGGGTGATGTCCGCCGCCCGGCGGCTGACCAGCACCTCACGGCCATTGAAGATCGGCTCGACGTCCACGCCGACCGCGTCGATGAGGATCTTCGTCAGCTGCGCGATTGAGGTGTCCACGCCGGTGCCGATGTTGAAGGGCAGGCCGTCCCGCTCGCTCTCCAGAGCGGCGACCACCGAACGGGCCAAATCGGTGACGTGAATGAAGTCCATCGACTGCTCGCCCTTGCCGTCGATGACCGGAGCCTGGCCCGAACGGAGTCGCTGGATGAAGGTGTTGATGACGCTGGTGTAGTAAGCCTCGATCTTCTGACCGGGGCCGTATACGTTGAAGAACCTCAGCGCGTTCCAGGAGAGGCCCTTGTGGCGCTGGTAGAACGCGAGGAGGTCTTCGCCGGCGCGCTTGGAGATGCAGTAAGGCGTCAGCGGGTTGAGGCGATCATCCTCGTGCATCGGCAGCTTCTGCGGGTCGCCGTACACGGAGGCCGAGGACGCGAACACGACTCGGCGCACACCATGGTCGGCCGCGGCGGCGAACACATTGTGATTGCCGACCATGTTGATGTCGATCGACTCGTAGGGGTCGGCCAGGCTCTTGTTGATCGACACCGTCGCGAAGTGGATGACGTCGGTGCAGCCCTTCATGGCCGCGTGTACGGCACCGCCGTAACGGACGTCCTGCTCGACGAGTTCGACTTTACCCGTCTCGACCAGCGCGTTGACGGCCGACCGGTCGCCTCGCGCCATGTTGTCGAAGATCCGGATCCGGTAGCCCTTCGCCAACAGCAACGGGATTGTGTGCTGGGCGATGAAACCAGCGCCGCCGGTGAAGAACACGGTCCGATCGTTGGACATGGTCAAAAGCTCCTCAGAGACTTCGGGATGAACGGACAGCGGTGACAACCTCACGCACCGCGGTTGCGACGGTCTCGACCTGCGCGTCGGTCAGATTGGCGTGCATGGGGATAGCCAGTTGCCGCGCAAAAATATCGGCCGACACCGGGCAGGCGCTACTCGCGCCGTAGAGAGGCTGAACATGCGATGCGTATGTGCCGAAGTTGCACTGGACGCCGCGCTCACGCAGGCGCAGCGCGACCTCGCCACGGTTGACCGTCGGGTCGAGCGTCAGGATGTACGCCTGCCAGCTGTGCTCGCGGTCGGGAGCCTCGGCGGGAAGAGTGACCAGGTCGAAGTCCTTCAGCAGCTCGGCGTAGCGGGCCGCGACCTGGCGACGGGCGGCGAGCAGATCGGGGAGCCGATCGAGCTGGGCGAGCATCATCCCGGCGGCCACGTCTGACATGCGGTAGTTGTAGCCGAGCTCGTCGAAGGATGGAATCGGCAGCTCGCGACTCGCCTCGCGGCTCAACGCACCTTCGATCCCGTACGTGTGCAGCTTCCGAGCGTGGACGGCGAGGTCCTCCCGGTCGGTGACAAACGCTCCGCCCTCGCCTGCGGTGATGCCCTTGCGTCCGTGGAAGCTGAAGGTGGCCACGTCGGCCAGGCTGCCCGCCGCCCGGCCCCGGTATGTCGCGCCCGCTGAGCAGGCCGCGTCCTCGACGAGGAACAGGCCATGACGATCCGCGATGGCACGCAGCTCGTCGTAGTCCGCGCATTGGCCGGCCACGTCGACGGCAATGATCCCCACCGTCTTCGGCGTGATCGCCGCCTCCACGGCGGCGGGATCGATCGTCCAGATGTCCGGACGCACGTCCGCGAACACCGGCTTCGCGCCCCCGTACATCACGGCGTGACCGGTAGCCGGGAAGGTGTAGTCCCCGACCACGACCTCATCGCCCGGCTTGACACCGAGCGTCAGCATCGCCAAGTGCAACGCCGCGCCGCAGTTGGTGGTGGCCAGTGCATGCGACGCACCCGCCACCGCCGCGAACCGTTGCTCGAACCGCGCGCAGGTCGGGCCCGCACCAGCAAGCCAACCGCTGCGCAGCACCTCGGCGATGGCCTCGAGCTCCGCGTCCCCGACCGTAGGTTGACCAAGTGCGATGACTTCCGTCACGATCACTCCCATCGTGCTACACACAGTTTGTCCTGCCAGCAGCCGGTGCGGACGGGCAGGTCCCGCTGGAGTCTAGGCGTGCCGGGCCCGCCGACGCGACCCGGAGCCAAGATCTGTGAATGCCGGCGTTCGCCCGCCGAAGACCTGATCATCGGCGCGTTGAACGCGGCTGGACGAGTCATCAGCCGACGCTGACCTTCTCGGGCTCCGCGGCGGGGCGGACAGCGCGCACGAGCACCGTGGAGGTGAGTAGCAGCCCACCCACCAAGCACGCCAGCAACGGCAACACCGGGCCGCTCGCCGGCTGCCACGAGCCCCCGAACGGCTGAAGCCCGGCGTTGATGCCCACCTGGAAGCGCGTCATGACACGAGCCAGCGCGTACAGGTCGAGCGGCACCGTGATGACCACGAGCGCGAGCGCTACCAAGTCGAGCCAGCCGCGTCGCGTCAGCCACGCCGCGATGCCGTCCACATACGCCGCCGCGATGACCACTCCGACGGCGAGCGGCATCACATAGCGGCCCTGGGCGTACCAGCCGCGCAGCGGTACGAAATGGATTTCCAGACCAATGAGCAGCAGCGCGCTGACCACCGCGATGCCGCAGATCGCGAGCCGGGCGCGCCAGCTCGCGAGCCAGATCGCCGGGACGACGAGCGCCGCCATTAGCACGTACCACAGCAGAATCATGACCGGCGAAACGGGCGTCTCGCCGTAACTGAACTGACCGACGATCTGTCGTAGATAGAACTCGCCACGTGTGGTGGCGATCCCCTTCAGGATGGCGCCGATGCCAAGCTCCAGCCCTCGGTCGGGCACAACGTCCGTGACGCGCGAGCTGAGCAGCCAGAACGCGCAGAACGCCACGCCGGCCGCGCTGAGCCCGCCGAACCACATCAGGGTGTCGCGCCGGCGCAGCAGGGCCAGGGCGGGCCCGCGTCCAGCGAAGAGCACGCAGGCGAGCACCACGAAGGCGAAGAGGGCCGGGCCGAGGCTCCGCACGGTCAGCAGCAACGCCGCGGCGACGCCGGCAAGGATCAGCAGTGGTCTGGCGGGCGAACGCAACGCGGCCAGCAGCGCGGTGAACAGCAGCACACCCGCGCTGATCTCCAGTCCGTTGGGATTGATCGAGCCGTTGAGGTTCATCGCCAACGGGGTGCTCACCAGCACCAGGGCGGCGAACAACAGCTTGTTGCCCCGCCGGGCGGCGACGGCCGCGGCGGCCGCCAGCAGCAGCGCCGAGGTGGCCGCCGACAGCAGCCGGGCGAAGACCAGGCCGGTCGAGTCGGGACTGAGGCGCAGCGGGAGGCCGACGGCTAGGTAGTACACCGGGCTGTACAGGCCGGCAGTGGTTGGCATCGGCCCGTTGGTGCGGTCGGTGACCGGAAGCTGACACGACGCGGGCTTCGGCGGCTTGGGACGCCACATGCAGTTGACGTTCTCCGGCAGCAGACTGCGCGGTGCGTCGACGACCTCGGCGGGGGTGCCGGCGTCGTCGACACCGCGTCCCTGCGGATAGAACTGCCCGCTCCATACCGCATAGCCTCGTACGAGGTGCTGGTGCTCGTCATACGTTCCGTTCGTGGGCAGGGCGAGCGCCCAGGCGGCGGCGAGGAGGAAAAAGCCGACAAACGCCACGGCAAAGACTCGTCTCACCGGCACGCGGGACAGGCTACACCCTGTAAGGGTGGTGATCGATTCTGCGGCGGGTTCACGTCCGCGGCGAGGCCAGGTCTGCCGCGTCGGACGCACGTCGGCCGCACCACGTAGCCGGTAGTGAACTGCGCGTGAACACACCTCGGCGACGACGCGCGACGCATCGAACCGGGTCGTCCGGCCCACCCGAACTGACCATCAACGGAGCGTTAGCATCCTCGCCCCGCTACCGAGCCGGACGCCGGCGACGTACGCGCCGCCACCACCAGACGACAGCCGCGACGAGCAGGAGCAACCCGGTCGTCGGAGTGAGCACCAGCCAGTAGAGCCACCGTGCGGCTGGGAACGCCGCCGGTGCGGGGGACGGACCGCCGAACCGGCCGTCGACCACCAGGTCGTGCGCGACGTCGATGTCCCAGATGAATACGTACTCCGGACGGATCAGCTGGGTCGTGCCGCCGCCCGGCCGCACCGCGAGCAGGTCGGCCTTGGAGACGGTTCGGTACCCTGCCGGCGGATCTATCGACGGATCTCGATCATAATGGGGGTTGTGCTCATCCTGGTAGGCAACGACTACCGCGGTGCCGTCCCGCTGCCAGCCGACCACCCGCACCGCCGCGCCGGGCACCCGGTCGAACCCGCCGTCCGGTCCGGCTCGGCCGGTGCCGGCGTCAAGCGTCACCAGCCGCCACTGTCGCTGGTTCCGCGCGGCGCTGGTGCAGGCCACGGCGCAGCCGTCAAGCTCGAGCACCGCGAGCCTCGAGCCGTCGGCCGTGAACGCACCGGTGCCGGCCAGGCGTTGCCCGGCGCCGAGGGTGGCCAGCGCGCGCGAGCTGCCGTCGGCGGCGTTCACGAGGACGAGTGTCCGGTCGAGCTGAACGGCGAGGTGGCGGCCATCCGGAGTGAAAGCAACCGAGTTGATCGGGTCGAACACCGCCGCGCCGAGGTCGAGGACCTTCCGGCTGCCCCCGGTGGCCAGGTCGAGCAGCCACAGCGAGCCGCCGGCGTAGCCGTGCTTTCCCTCGTTGCCGTCGAACGGGGGCGTCACCTCGTTCTCGTTCAGGGGTCGTTCCGGCTGGCGCCATAGCACCAGCG
Source organism: Dactylosporangium sp. NPDC000555 (assembly GCF_040300025.1). NCBI lineage: Bacteria > Bacillati > Actinomycetota > Actinomycetes > Micromonosporales > Micromonosporaceae > Dactylosporangium > Dactylosporangium sp. NPDC000555. The sequence continues at coordinate 66,186 of NZ_JBEPDB010000001.1, forward strand.
CCGCACTGTCGGGCCGCCAGGCCACCGGAACGTCGGCGGGTAGCCTTTCGAAGTGGCGCGCACGCCCGGTGGTCAGGTCGACGACGCTCAGTCGCCCTGGCACCTGCCTCAGCACGACGAGGTCCTCGACAGAGTCCGGTCCGACAACGTACCGGCCGTCGGGCGAGAGCCGCACCTGCTGGCCGACCTGCAGGTAGGTGTCCGCGTACCGAAGCATCCGGTACGACCCGTCGCGGCCCACCGCAGCGATCTTGGACCCGTACGTCCACGGCCAGTCATGCCCGCCGAGACCATTGCCGGAACCGCTGAGCAGTACCGCCGCGCGACCCCGGGGGGACTGCGCGACGGGCGCCTGCCAGGGCAACGGGTCGTACACCCGTGCCGGCACGGCCGCGTCTGCGGGTGCCTCGGCCACCGGCGATGGCCCGGCGGCGAGCACCAGCATGCTCGGTAGCGCCAACGCGACGGCCAGCACCGCGGCGACGGCACCGCCGATCCGGCGCTGGTGACGACGTCGCCCACGCAGCCAGAGGTCCTCCGGCACACGTGCCGGCGGCATGCGGTCGGCCTCGGCCGCCAGCATCAGCTGCAGTTTGGGCTGTTCAGACCCGGTTCGTGTCAACGTCCTACCTCCGCCCTCGCAAAGTCCAGCTCGACCAGTTCCGGTGCGAACTTGCGCAACCGGGCCAACGCGTCCCGGGTTTGGCTCTTCACCGTCCCGACGCGACAACCGAGGATCTCGGCGACCTCCTCCTCGGTGCGGTCCTCGTAGAAGCGCAGCACCAGGACGGCGCGCTGGCCGGGCGCCAACCGGGTCAGCGCCCGGCGCAGCGTCAGGCTGTCGGCGACCGTCGCGGTCGGGTCGGAGATCGGCCGGTCCGCCGGTTCGTACACAAGCGTCGGCCGGCGCCGACCGCGTCGCCAGAACGAGATGTGCTGGTGGTACAGGGCTCGCCGCACGTAAGCGTCCGGGTCGCCGCCGGCCGCGATTCGCCGCCACCGGCCGACCACGCTCAGCAACGTCTCCTGCACCAAGTCCTCGGCCAGGTGTTTGTCGCCGGTCAGCAAATACGCGATCCGCGACAAAGCCGCAGTCCGGTCCCGCACGTAACTCGCGAACGAGTCCTCCGCATCCACCGCCCCCTCCTCGCCATCAGACACGCCCAGCGCGGCGGTTGAGGAGGGGCCTCCGGCGAAAAACTTCGCGAAATCGCCGCCCGCGCGACCGACTTACTGAGTAACTAGTTACTTGGTAAGGTGGCCGCCATGCGGAGAGGTGCGGTGCACTGGGGGCTGCTGGCGTTGTTCAGCGATGGTCCGAAGTACGGCTATCAGTTGCGGACCGAACTGGACACGCGGACCGGGGGAATGTGGACGCTCAATGTCGGTCAGGTCTACACGACGCTGGAGCGGCTGCACCGCGATGGCCTCGTCGACACGGTAGGACAAAACGACGAGGGCCGGACGATGTACGCCATGACCGAGCATGGTCAGGCGGCGCTGGCCGAGTGGTTCGCCACGCCGGTGACCGGTGCGGAGCGTTCACGCAGCGAACTGGCGATGAAGCTGGCCATCGCCGTGACCACGCCGCATGCGGACGTGACCGGGATCGTCCAGGCTCAGCGGGTCGAGTCGATGCGCCAGATGCGTGACTACACCGATCTGCGGCGGCGCGCCGATCCGGAAAAGGAGCCGGCCTGGATGCTGATGCTCGATCACCTGATGTTCGCCCTGGAAAGTGAGCTCCGCTGGCTCGACCACATCGAGGCCACGGTGTTGCGCCGCAGGCGGGCAGCCGGCTCGCCGGCGCCGGCACCGGCGGATCGCCGGCCGGTCGCGGAGCAGCCGCCGGCGGGAGGCAAACGGTGAGCGACATCGTGCTGCGGTTCGCGGATGTGAGCCGGACCTTCCGCTCCGGCGATGAGGACGTCTGGGCGCTCGACGCGGTGGGTTTCGAGGTCCGCGCGGGTGAACTGGTCGCCATCATGGGCCCGTCGGGATCCGGCAAGTCGACGCTGCTCGCGATCGCCGGTGGCCTCGATCTGCCGACGTCCGGGGTGGTGTCCGTGGAGGGCATCGACCTGGGCGGCCTGACCGCGACCGAGCTGGCCCGGTTGCGGCGCGACCGGATCGGCTACGTCTTCCAGAACCTCAATCTCGTCGCGGACCTGACCGCGGCGGAGAACGTCGCGCTGCCGCGCGAACTGGCCGGCCTGAGCGCCCGTGTCGCCCGGCGGGAAGCGCTTGCCGCGCTCGCCGAGGTCGGTATCGCTCAACTGGCGCATCGGTTCCCGGACCAGATGTCCGGAGGGCAGCAGCAGCGGGTCGCCATCGCCAGGGCGCTGATCGGCGAGCGACGGCTGGTGCTGGCCGACGAGCCGACCGGCGCGCTGGACTCCCGCACCGGCGAGGCGGTCCTGGAGGTCCTGCGCAGCAGGGTCAACGGCGGCGCGGCAGGGGTCCTCGTCACGCATGAGCCGAGGTACGCGGGCTGGGCCGATCGCACCATCTTCCTGCGCGACGGCCGGCTCATCGACACCACCGGACCGCGCGTCCCGGTCGAGCACCTGCTCGGGGGCGCCTCGTGAGTGCGGCGGCATCGCCACGGCCCAGGTCGGGGCACGGCGGCTCGTGGCGCGTCGCGCTGCGCATCGCTCGCCGCTCGATGTGGCGGAACAAGACCCGCAACACCCTGATCCTGCTCATGCTCTTCGTGCCGGCATATGCGGCCGTTGTTCTCGTGGTCTCGTGGGGAAATCTCAGCGGCACGTCCGCGCAGGAGGCGACGTTCAAGCTGGGCCGGGCCGACCTGCTGGTCGGCGCGGACAACCTGGAAAGCGCGGCCGCGTCGCTGCCGGCTGGCAGCCGCACCGAGCCGGTCGCGGACGGCCGGACCGTGGTGCGGACCCCGCAGGGGCTGGGCGCCTACGACTACGAGGCCGTCGACGTCACCGGAGTGATCGCCGAGGGGCGGTACGTCATGCGAGCCGGTCGGGCGCCGCAGGGCAGCGCCGAGGTGGCGCTGACCACGGCGCTGGCCCGGCAGTTGCACGTCGGCGTCGGCCGGCAGATCGAGGCCGGCATGCCGATGCGGCAGCTGACCGTTGTTGGTGTCGTCGACCTGAGCAGGTCGTTGCGGAGCCCAGCGCTGATCGTGTCCGCGAACGATCCGCTGTCGGCCGGAGCGCGCCGGCAACTGCTCGTCGCCCTGCCCGGCGACTCGGCATCCTGGCAACCGCCCGGCACCGACGTGCCCGGGCTGAGCTACATGAACCGCGCAGACATGCGGCCCGACACCCGGCAGCGGGCGATCGAGGCCGCGGCCACGACGGTCGTCGTGGCGTTCGCCGGCGCGCAGGTCGTCCTGCTCGCCGGTGCGGCATTCGCGATCGGCGCGCGACGCCAGCGGCAGCAGCTGCTGATGCTGTCCGCGGTGGGCGCCACGTCGCGCCAGGTCGGCCGGGTCGTCCTCGCCGCCGGCCTGGTCCTCGGCGCCGCCGCCGCGGCGCTCGGCGTCGTGCTCGGCCTGCTGACGTTCGCGCTGGCCGGGCCGGTGATCGAGCGGATCGCCGATCACCCGCTGATCGACGCCGCGATCCCGCCCGTGCCGGTCGCGGCGGTCGCGCTGCTGGTGGTCGTGATCGGCCTGCTCGCCGCATACCTTCCGGCGCGTACCGCCGGGAACCGTCCGGTCCGGGCCGAGACCAGCGCGGACCGGTCCCGCTCCACCGGCGACCTGCGCTGGCTGGCCGGTGGGCTGCTGTGCGCGGCCGCCGGGACGGCCGTGCTGTGGTACACCGCGAATCCGGACGGGCGGCCGGAACTCATCGCGGCGGGCGGCGTCGCACTGCTCGCCGGCATCGTGGCCGTCATACCGGCGCTCGTGCGCCGCGGCGCCGGCCGTGCCGCGCGCGTGCTGCCGCTCGCCGCCCGGCTGGCAACCCGTCACGCGGCGCGGCACTACCTGCGCACCGCGTCGGCGGTAGCCGCCGTGACCGCCGCACTCGCCGGAACGGTGGCGCTGACGCTCGTCGGCGACGCGCGGGGGCAGAGCACACCCTCGCAGCAGAAGGCACGCCCAGGGCAGGTGATGCTGCCGGTCGAGGCGGCGGATCTGCTGGGCGAGGACGGTCTGCGGCGCCTGGGGTCGGCCCTGCCCACCCGCAGTCTCATCAGGCTGGAGATCGTGACCGGTTCGCCGGGCGGCCGGGTCTTCATCCCAATGGGCTCGCACATCGAAGGCACTGCAGACGGCGCCGTACTGGCCGCCATGGAGCAGCGCGGCATCGCCGTCGGTGGCGACGAGATCATCCAGTTGGTCGCTGGACGCGCGGCGACACCGGCGGAGTCGGAGGCGCTCCGCGCGGGTGGTGCGGTGGCGTTCAACGACACGCTGGTCAGCGGTGGCAGGGTCACCCTGGCCTCCGACGGGGGTGCCGAACACGTGCTTCCGGCGAACGTCGCCGCCAGCGGGGCCTACTTCACAGCCCTTCCCGGCCTGCTCGTCTCGCCGGACACCGCACGCCGGTTCGGCCTCACCACCGCGGTCGACGCCGTCGTCGTCGACACCGTCCGACCGCCACGCCCGGCCGAGCTTGCCGCCGCGACGGAGTTACTACTACAGGCGCAGGTGCACGCGAGCCGGGTACCGGGTGCGCCGATCGTGCCGGACGTGATCGCCGCGCGGGGCCGGCCGGTCAGCGAGACCAGCACGATCTTCTATGTCCTCGCCGCGGTCAGCGCGATCGTCACCGCGATCGCGAGCACGGTCGCGGTCGGGCTCGCGGCTGTCGAGATGCGCGGCGACCTGGCCACCATGGTCGCCGTCGGTGCCACGCCGAGCATCCGCCGGCGCATCCGGGCCGGCCAGGCCGTGCTGATCGCCGGTCTGGCCATCCCGCTCGGTCTGGCCGCCGGGATCGGACCGGCCGCCGGCTACGTCGCCTACAACGTCGAGGTCGACTGGCATACGCCGTGGCTCGCGTTGCTGCTGGTCGTCGCCGTTCCGCCGGTGCTCGCCACCATCCTGGCCGCGCTGCCCACCGGCGGGCGACCGGAACAGGCGCGCTCGGGTGCGGCCGGCTGATGTGCAGTACTGTGGCGCCGTGGGCACGGGTCTCCGTCTGACGTGCGCGACATTGACGGCCGTCGTTGCATTGACGGGCTGCGCGACCGGGCCGGTCGACGGCGACTCGCTCGCGCGGGACAGCGCGGAACAACAGGCGGCGCGCCTGAACGACAAGCTCGGTCACCGAGACCGGGTCCGCGACGCCGAGTACATCGCCGCGACCGAGATAGCGCCCAGTGCCACGCCGGTCGGCTGGTCCGGGCGGACCACCGGAGACGAGAAGGCCACCGTCGACGTCCGGTTCGCGGTGACGGTGCCCGAGCAGCACGCGGCCGCGATTGGCGACCGCGGCAACTCGGCCGGCAGCGCCACGCGGTGCTACCGCTACGTGCTTCAGCTCTACCGCTACACCGAATACCACGAGATCGGTTGTCCCGCGATCGCGACTCCTCCCGTCCCGTCCGCGTCGCCGGTGCTGACGCTGCCCGCCGATGCGAAGGACCGCCTCGACGCGGCGCTGCGCACCGCCACGCCCGACACTCTCGCAAGCGTTGTGCGGGCAGCGTTCCCCCAGGACGGCGTCAAGGTCGACACCGTGACGCGCGAAGGTACCCTCGTGGCAGCGGTGGGCGTGCCCGCCGAGCGCGACTGCATCGTGATGATCAAGACTGCCGACGGCGCGATCCAGCAGGTCGGGTACAAGCGCGTCCAGCTGGAGCCGGGCGAGCTCGGGTGCTCAGTCGGCCTGTTCACCAACCCACCCCGCTGAAACGTGCCTTGCGTCCTTCACGGCACCGCAGCGTAGTCGCCTCGCGGTGTGCGTCCCCGCTCGCGACGACATGACTGTCGTACGGGAGGCCGACGGAAGCCGGTCGGCGACGAAAAATGGCGAAAAATCATGAGTTGTGTGTGGTTTATCGCCGGTTACCGAGTGGTATCGGGACTGTTGGTCCAGGTGAGGAGGGGGACCATGTTACGCAAGCGAATAGGCCTCGCGCTCAGCACCGCGGTGCTCGCCGGAGTCGGTGCGGTCGCCGCGCCGGTGGTGGCGAGTGCCCAACCCAGTCCGTCCCCGCCGGGCGGTGGCACGACCACCACGGCACCCAGCCCGGGCGCGACAGGCGGCGCCGAACAACACGGCGACATGCTCAAGGGGGTGGAGCACGGCGAGGGCGTCATCCAGACAAAGCAGGGACCGGTGCACGTGGCCATGCAGCAGGGCATGCTCACGTCCGTCTCGGGCTCGTCGGTCACCGTGAAATCGGCTGACGGATGGACCAGGACGTGGGCCCTGGGCAACAACCTGCGGGTCTACGAGCTCCGACACACGCTGCAACCCGGCACCCTGACGACCGGTTCGATGATCACGATCGGCGGAACGATCAGTGGTACCGGCACCAGCGAGACCTACACCGCGCGGATCGTGCGGCTGCACGAGCACGCCGGTATGCAGCCGTCGGCCCCGGCATCACCGTCGCCAGGCACGACGTCGCCCACCGGCCCGTAAACGCCACCGTGGCGGGTTCGGTTGCACTGGTTGATGCCCTCTCGTAATGGTTCTGGCCAGAGCAACCGGACCCACTCGACGCTGAGCCGGCTACTCGTTCGAGCAGTGTCGCGCCGCGCGCCGGGCTGCCTACGCTGGCGCCGTGTACGGCTATGTGATCGCCGACGTTTTCACCGACACCGCCCTGGATGGCAACCCGCTCGCGGTCGTCCCCGACGCCGCCGGGCTGACCACCGGGCGGATGCAGCGCATCGCGCGCGAGATGAATTTGTCCGAGACGACGTTCGTCTTCCCGCCCGTGGCCGGCGGCGACGTGCGGGTGCGGATCTTCACCCCGATCGGCGAGCTTCCGTTCGCCGGCCACCCGACCTTCGGTACCGCCGCGGTCCTGGCCGCGACCGGTCATCCCGGCGTCCGCGACGGCGAGCTGCGGATGGAGACCGGCATGGGGGTGGTGCCGTTCCGCTTCACCGGGGAGTCCGGCGAGGGCCGCGTCAGGACCGCCCGGATGCTCCAGCCCATTCCGGTCTGGGAGCCCTATGACCGGGCCGCCGAGCTGCTGGACGCGCTCGGGGTGTCCTCGTCGACCCTTCCCGTCGAGGTGTACCGCAACGGCCCGCGCCATGCGTTCGTCGGCCTCGCCGGCGTCGCCGAGCTGACCGCCCTGCGGGTCGACCTTCGCGCGCTGGCCGACCACGACGACCTGGCCGCGAACTGCTTCGCCCCGACCGGCGACCCGCTGGTCTGGCGGGCCCGCATGTTCTCGCCCGCTTATGGTGTGACGGAGGACGCCGGCACCGGCTCCGCGGCCGGCCCCCTCGCGCTGCACCTGGGCCGGCACGGGCGGGTGCCGCTCGGCGCGACGATCACGGTACGGCAGGGCGTCGAGATGGGCCGCCCGTCGACGATCCGCGCGTGCGTGTCGGTGCTCGACGACGGCGTCGTCGAGCGGGTCGAGATCGCCGGCAGTGCCGTCGTCGTGGCCGACGGCCGGCTCTTCATCTGACGCCGGATCCGGCCCCGGGCGGAGAAGGCGGCCATGCCGGCGCCGGCGACCCCGGCGGGGCGGCCGCTCGGGCCGCTTGCCGATGCGCCGGTGATACGTTGACCGAATGTCGCGGCCGTGGACGCTACGCCCGGCCACGTCGGTGGATGCGCCGTGGCTCATCGACCTCAGGGCCGCGACGATGCGGCCGGATCTCGAACGGGTCGGGCGCTGGGACCCCGACCGCTCCCGGCGGCGCTTTCTCGAGGGCTTCGTGCCGGCCAACACCGACGTCATCGAGGTCGACGGCCGGGCGGTGGGATCCGTCGCCATCCGTCCCGAGCGCGACGCACAGTGGATCGAGCACTTCTATCTCGACCCGGAACTGCAGGGCCGGGGCATCGGCGGGCAGGTGCTGCGGCACGTCATGGCGGCGCACCGCGACGCGCGGCCGTTCCGGCTGGTTGTCCTCCGGGGCAGCGCGGCGCGGAGGCTCTACGAGCGCCTCGGCTTCGTTCACTCCTACGACGACGACAACGGCGTCGACGAGGTACTCGACGCCCCCGGCGACGGCGGGTATCTGCTCGACAACGCCCAGGCCGAGGCCGGTGCCCGCTTCGGCGCCCTGGCGGAGCTGTTCGACCCCTCCACGTTCCGGCATCTCGACGCGCTCGGCGTCGCCGAGGGCTGGCGCTGCTGGGAGGTCGGCGCCGGTGGCCCGAGCGTGCCCTCGTGGCTCGCGGCGCGCGTCGGCCCGGCCGGCCGCGTGCTGGCCACCGACATCGACGTCGCGTGGCTCGCCACCGGCGCCGGCTACGAGGTGCTCCGCCACGATGTCGGCGCCGAGCCGCCGCCGGGCGACGGCTTCGACCTCGTGCACGCCCGGCTGGTCCTCGTCCACGTGCCGCGGCGCGAGGCGGCGCTCGCGGCCATGATCTCCGCCCTGCGCCCCGGCGGCCGGCTGCTGATCGAGGAGGCCGACCCGATGCTGCAGCCGCTGGCCTGCCCGGACGAGGCCGGCCCGGCGCAGCGGCTGGCCAACCGGCTCAAGCACGACTTCCGCACGCTGATGGCCGGGCGCGGCGTCGACCTGGCGTACGGCCGGAAGCTGCCCCGACTGCTGCGCGAGGCCGGCCTGACCGAGGTGGCCGCCGACGCCTACTTCCCGGTCACCGGCCCGGCGTGCGACCGGCTCGAGCGGGCCACGGTCGAGCAGATCCGCGCCCGGCTGACCGCCGCCGGTCTGGCCACCGACGAGGAGGTCGACCAGCACCTGGCCAACCTGGACGCGGGCCTGCTGGACGTGGCGACCTCACCGATGGTCTCCGCCTGGGGTGTGCGCCCCGGCTGAGCCGGCGGGCGGCGCTACGCGAGGATCCGCACGTCGAGGATCTCCAGGTCGGCCGGGTCGGCCACCACGTCGATGCTGATGATCCGGCCGCTCGTGACCGTGAAGCTGATCGCGATCCGGGTCCGGCCGTCCACCTGGACCACGACGCCGGTCGCGCCGTCGATGTCGGCCGGGCGGGCGCCCTGGGCGCGGCCCGAGAAGAACGCGGCGACGACCTCCGCGCCCCGGGACTCGCCGGCCGAGCCCATCCGGGCCGCCGTCGCGTCGGCGCGCATGACGACGTCCGGGTCCAGCAGGGTCAGCAGCGCAGCCATGTCGCCGCCGCGGGCGGCGACGAGGAACGCGTCCACGATCTCGCGGCGGCGCTGCAGGTCGGCGGCCGCCGCTGCCGAGCCAATCGAGCCGCTCGAGCCGCCCTGGACGCGGCGGCGCGCCCGGCTCGCCAGTTGGCGGGCGGCGGCGGGGCTGCGGCCGACGACGACCGCGATGTCGTCGAACGACACCGCGAACATGTCATGCAGGACGAACGCCAGGCGCTCGGCCGGGGTGAGTGTCTCCAGGACCACGAGCAGCGCGACGCCCACCGAGTCAGCCAGCAGCACCTCCTGCTCCGGGTCGGCGGCACCCGCTGGCGGCTCCTCGGCGCGCAGCTCGAGTGGTTCCTCGCGGCGGTTGGTCCGGGAGCGCAGCATGTCCAGGCAGATCCGGCCGGCGACCGTGGTCAGCCAGGCGGCGAGGTTGCCGACCTCGTCCGCGTCCGTGCGGTTCAGCCGGAGCCAGGCCTCCTGTACCGCGTCGTCGGCCTCGCTCGCCGAGCCCAGCATCCGGTGCGCCACCGCCCGCAACCGTGGCCGCAGCGCCTCGAACCGCTCGGCCAGCCGGTCGTCGCTCTCGCTCACGCTCGATGCCTTTCATCCCAATTTGTGGGCAGATTTATGACCTAGGCCACAATTGTCACAGGTCCTCGTGGCGGGTCGTCATACCGGCGACGAACCAAATCGCAGCGATGTGACAAGGGAGACGATGATGCAGGCACGGATGACCAACCCGGCGGTGCTCCTGCCCGACGCCACCAAGGCGATCAACCTGCTGTACAAGGCGGCTCACTCGGCCGGCGTGCCGGCCGCTACGCTGGAGCTGGTCCACCTGCGGGCCAGCCAGATCAACGGCTGCAGCCCGTGTGTGGACTCGGGCGCCCGCAGCGCCAAGAAGAACGGCGAGTCCGACGAGCGGCTCTTCGCCGTCGCCGCCTGGCGGGACACGCCGTATTTCACCGACGCCGAGCGGGCCGCCCTGGCCCTCGCCGAGGCCGCGACCCGGCTGGCCGACCGGGCCGACGCGGTGCCGGACGACATCTGGGACGACGCCGTCGAGCACTTCGGCGAGCGGGAGCTCGCGGCGATCGTGCTGTGGATCGCCACGACCAACCTCTTCAACCGGCTCAACGCGCCCACCCGCCAGCCCGCACCGCAGAGTTGGGGCTGAGCCGCTACCCGGTAGGCGCGACCAGAGGTGAACCGGGCCACGCAGGCATCTCGCCCCGCGGGGTGAAGGCCCGGCCACCACCTGCCCAGATAACGTCCGGTTCATGCGACGAATGCTGCGCGTAGTGGTAACGACGTCGATCTGCGTCCTGCTCATCGTCACCGGGCCGGGAGTGCTGCCCGGCTGGGCGTAGCTCGCACTGGAAGTAAAACCAGCGGCGGGCGCGCGCCCGGGTCGGTAGCGTGCGAGGGCATGGCTGCCATCGGCAAGGTGCTGCGGGACAGGCTCGCGGCCGCGTTCGAGACCGTGACCGGATCGACCGTCGACCCCGTCCTGCGCCGATCCCGGCACGCCGACTTCCAGGCCGACGGGGCGCTCGCCCTACCGGGGGACCGGCGCGAGATCGCGGCGGCCGTGGCGCGGGCCGCGCGGCTCGACGACCTGTGCGCGAAGGTCGAAGTGGCCGGGCCGGGGTTCGTCAACCTGACGCTGGCGGACGCGGCGCTGGACCGGATGCTGGCCGAGGCCGCCGCGGACGAGCGGCTTGGGGTGTCCACTGTGGATCCAGAAACCGTAGTGGTGGACTATTCGGGGCCGAACGCGGCAAAGGAGATGCACGTCGGGCACCTGCGCTCGACGGTCATCGGTGACGCGGCCGTGCGGGTGCTGGAGTATCTCGGGCACCGGGTGATCCGGCAGAACCACCTCGGCGACTGGGGCACCAATTTCGGCATGCTCGTCGAGCACTACGTCGACGGCGGTGTCATCGACGAGTCGGACCTCAGCGCGTTCTACGCCGCCGCGCGGCGCCGGTTCGAGGCGGACGAGGCATTCCGGGAGCGGGCGCGGCGCCGGGTGATCCTGCTGCAGGGCGGCGACGCGGACACGATCGCGCTGTGGCGCTCGCTGGTCGGGGTTTCGCGGCGGTACCTCTTGGGCGTCTACGACCGCCTCGGCGTACGCCTGCGGGAGGGCGACTTCGCCGGCGAGAGCACCTACAACGCCGAGCTGGACGGCATCGTGGCGCACCTGCGCGAGCGCGGTCTGCTGCGCGTGAGCGACGGTGCGGAGTGCGCCTTCCCGGCGGGCTTCGCGACGCGGGACGGTGCGCCGCTGCCGCTCATCGTGCGCAAGGCCGACGGCGGCTACGGATACGCGGCGACCGACCTCGCGGCCCTGCGGTACCGCGTCGAGGAGCTCAAGGCCACCCGCCTGCTCTACGTCGTCGGCGCGCCCCAGCGGCAGCATCTGGCGATGGTCTTCGCCGTCGCCGAGGCGGCCGGCTGGCTGGCCCCGCCGGTGCGGGCGCAGCATGTCGCGTTCGGCTCGATGCTCGGCACCGACGGCAAGATGCTGCGCAGCCGCACGGGAGGCGCGATCCGGCTGACCGAGCTGCTCGACGAGGCCGTGACGCGGGCCGGCGCGGCGGAGGTCGGCATGGGCGCGCTCAAGTACGCCGACCTGTCGACCGACCGGATCAAGGACCATGTGTTCGACTTCGACCGGATGCTGGCGCTCACCGGGGACACGGGGCCTTATCTGCAGTACGCCCACGTGCGGACCCGCTCGATCATCCGCAAGGGCGGCGCGGAGGCGGCGGGCGGCGCCTTCGCCGTCGCCGACCCGGCCGAGCACGCGCTCGCGGTGGAGCTGCTGGGCTTCCCCGGCGTCGTCGAGCACGTCGGCGAGACGCTCGAGTTCCACCGCCTCACCGGTTACCTGTACGGCCTGGCGACCGCCTTCACCGCGTTCTTCGAGCGCTGCTCGGTGCTGCGGGCGCCGGAGCCGGCGCGCGGCGGCCGGCTGGCCCTGTGCCATCTGACCGCGCGGACCCTGCGGACCGGCCTCGACCTGCTCGGCATCGAGGCCCCCGAGCGGATGTAGGACACTGGCATCCCGGGCCTGTGCCAGGACCACCGACATGGAGGAGAACCTCAATCGTGCGACGGCTACTGACCGTGGCGATCCTCGCCGCCCTCGTGAGCACCTCCGCGGCCTGCTCGCAGTCCGATGAGAGCCCGAAGCCGGCGGCGAGCCCCACGTCCTCGCCGAGCCCGACGGTCGACCTCAAGGCCAACACCAGGGCGGTCTGCGACAAGGCCGAGAAGATCGTCACCGAGGACACCGTGAAACCGATCGGCACCCAGATCGGCCTGATGATCGCGGCGCGGCAGCAGAAGAACAAGGCGGCCGAGACGCAGGCGGTGGACAAGGCGAAGGAGCTCACCGACGCGCTGGTCAAGCAGGCGCGCGACCTCAAGGCCGAGGCGGCCGACCCGAAGCTGCAGACCGCGCTGGACAAGGCCGCCGACGGCCTCGCGCTGTTCGGCGCGGCGGACTACCTGGCGAAGATCAACTCGATCGACGACATGGACAAGCTGCTGGCCGACATCCGGGCGGCGAGCGCGGACCTCGACACCACCTGCGCCGTCTGACCGCCACCGCGCCGGATTTGGCGCGCTGTGGCAGGCTTCCGGACGTGGTAGATCCATCGGGTGTCTCCACCCTCGACGAGCTCGCCGGGCTCCTGCGCGACCTGCGGCGCAGGCACGCCCGGCGGGTCGGCTCATCGCCGCTGACGTTTGGCGAGCTCGCCGCCCGCACCGGCTGGCCCGGCGCCGCCGTCGGCGAGTACTTCGCCGGCCGCGCGCTGGCCCCGGCCGAGCGCCTGGACGCCCTGCTCCGGCTGCTCGGCGCCAGCCGGGCGGAGTGCGGCGCCTTCGCGTCAGCACGATCCCGGCTCGCCGCCCTCGACGTCGCCGTCGCCCCGGCCCTTACCCTGGCCTCGCCTCACGCGGATGAGCATGAGCTGCCGGCCGCTCCCGCGTATTTCGCCGGCCGAGCCGGCGCGATCGCCCGGCTCGACCGGATGCTGCCCGGCGCCCGGGCCGTGTTCGTCGGCGGCGACGCGGGCGTCGGCAAGACCGCGCTCGCCGTCCACTATGGACACCGGATCGCCGGCCGGTTCCCGGACGGGGCGCTGTTTCTGGACCTGCGCGGCTCCGACCCGACCGGCCCGCTGCCCGCCGCGGAGGCGCTGCGCACGCTGCTCGCCGCGCTCGGCGTTGAGCCCCCCGACATGCCGCTGGGCCTGGTCGCGCGCACCGGGATGTACCGCGGCCTGACCGCCCGCCGCGGGGTGCTGATCGTGCTCGACGACGCCGCCGACGCGGCGCAGGTGCGGCTGCTGGTGCCGGCCGCGGGCGACAGCGTCGCGCTCGTCACGGGCCGGCACGGCCCAGCTGGACTCGACGCGGAAGAGCTGACGCTCGACGTGCTCGACCGCACCGAGGCGCGGGCCGTGCTCGCGGCACGGATCGGCGCCGAGCGCACCGCCGCGGAGCCGGCCGCTGTCGACCGCATCATCGCCGCGTGCGGGCGCCGGCCCATGGCGCTGACCGTGTTCTCCGCCCGCGCCGCGCTGCACCCCGAGGTGTCGCTGGCGGCGGCCGCCGACGCGCTCGCCGAGCGGACCGCGTTCGCCTGGTCGTACGACCTGCTGTCGCCGTCCGCCCGGCGGCTGTTCCGCGGTTTCGGCGCGCACCCCGGCCCGGATCTGGGGGAGCCCGACGCTACTATCCTCTTAGGACAGTCCAGTGTGGACATGCTGAACGAGCTCGCCCGGGCGCAGCTCGTCGCCGAGTCCCGGCCCGGGCGGTACACCATGCACGCCCTCCTGCGCGAGCACGCGGCCGCCGGCACGCCGGACACCGAGCGGGCCGGCCTGCAGGACCGCCTCGTGGCCCACCATGCCGCGCACGCCGCCGGGCACCGGACGGCGCTTGCCGTGCTCGGCCTGGCCATGCGCCGCGGCCGGTACGGCGACGCCTGGCGCATCGCCGAGGCCCTGGACGGCCCGCTCGACGCCGCCGGCCGCTGGGACGAGCGAATCGCCGTGCAGGAGATCGCGATCCAGGCCGCGGAGCGCCTCGGCGATCCGGCACTGCTCGCCCGGGCGCAGCGCGCGCAGTCCGCCGCGTACCTGCGCACGGGGCAGCACGAGGCGGCGCTGCTCCGGCTGCGCGAGGCCGCCGACCGCTTCCAGGCCCGGGGCGAGGTGAGCGCCGCGGCGGCGTGCCGGCAGGACCTGGCCGCGGTGCTGGAGTCGATGGCCCGCTTCGTCGAGGCGATCGTCCACGACGAGCTCGCCCTGGCCCTGTTCCGCCGGGCCGGCGACCGGCCCGGCCAGGCGTCCGCGCGCGCCGCGGCCGCCTGGCACTACGCGCAGGCCGGGCGCGCCGCCGAGGCCGTCGCCCACGGCGAGGGGGCGCTCGCGCTGCGCCGCGAACTGGGCGACCCGCACGAGACCGCCGCGGCGCTGGCCCACCTTGGCCGGGTACACGCGGCGCTCGGCGACCGGGAGCGCTCGGTGGAGCGCTACCGCGAGGCCCTGGAGCGCTTCACCGAGCTCGGCGACCGGCTCGACGAGGCCGAGACCGCGACGCGGCTCGGCGACGCGCTCGACGGCGCCCCGGCGATCGGCCTGTGGCGGCGCGCCCTGGCCATCTACGAGCGCACGGACCACCCGGCCGCGTCGGCCGTCGCCGCCCGCCTGGGCCTCTGAGCGCGGCGTCAGTACCGGAAGCGGTCGACCAGCTGCTGCAGCCGGCCGGCCATGGTGGCCAGCTCGGCGGTGGCGGTGCGGGACCGGCCGGTGCCCGTGCTCGTGGTGCGCGACGCGTCCGCCACGCCGGAGATGGTCGAGGCGATCTCGTCGGTGCCGGCCGCCGCCTGCGCGACGTTACGGCTGATCTCGCCGGTCGTGGCGGTCTGCTCCTCGACGGCGGCCGCGATCGTGGTCTGATGCTGGCTGATCTCCCCGATCACTGAGCTGATCTCGCCGATCGAGGCGGCCGCGGCCCGTGCGTCGGACTGGATCGCCCCGACCCGGCCGGCGATGTCCTCGGTCGCCTTCGCCGTCTCCTGGGCGAGATCCTTGACCTCGTTGGCGACGACCGCGAAGCCCTTGCCGGCCTCACCGGCCCGGGCCGCCTCGATGGTCGCGTTGAGCGCCAGCAGGTTCGTCTGCTCGGCGATCGAGGTGATCAGCTTCAGCACGTTGCCGATCTCGGTGGACGAGTTGTCCAGCTGGGCGACGGTGCCCGAGGCGGCCTCGGCGGCCAGCACCGCCGCCGCGGCGACGCTCGCCGCCTGCGCCGCGGATCGGGCGATCTCGTGGATCGACGCGGACATCTCCTCGGCGCCGGCCACGACGCTGTGCACGCTGCCGGCCACGTGCCCGGCGGCGCTCGCGACCGCCTCGGAGCGGGCCGAGGTGCTCTCGGCGGAGTGCGCGATCTCCTCGCTGGTGGCCGCGAGCCGGCCGGCCGCGTCGGCGACCCCGGCGGCGGTGTCCGCGACCTCCCGGACGGTCTCGCGGGTGCGGGCGGTGGCCGAGTCCAGCGCCTCCGCCATCCGGCCGATCTCGTCGCGGCTGCCGGTCGCCGCGGCGCCGGTCAGGTCGCCCGCGGCCATCCCGGTCAGCACGGCGCCGACCCGGCGCAGCGGCGCGACGATGCGGCGCACGGTGTAGAGGGCGACGGCGGCGCCCAGCAGTACCCCCGCGGCCAGCACGGCGATGAGCGTGATCCGCGCCCGGTGGAACTCCGAGCGCGCGTTCGCGACGCGTTCGACGGCCTCCGCCGACTCGGCGTCCGCCGCGGTGCCGATGGCGGTCATCGCCTTGGCCGCCATCGCGTTGGCCCGGTCCGCGGCGACCTCCTCGAAGGTGGCGAGGTCGCCGGCGCGCGCGGCCGGGAGCTGCTCGGTGTCGCGGATCTGCCGGTACTGCGCCCAGCTGCTCTGGAACTGGCGCACCGCGTCAGGGTCCGACGCGGACGGCAGGTAGGCGGCGACCTCGGCGTCCACCGACGCGTCCGCCGCCCGCAACCGCCGCTCCGCGGCGGCCTTGTCGGGCGAGAGCACCACGTCACGGATCGCGATGCGGGCGGAGAGCGCCTGCGAGCGCACCTCCGCCAGTTGCAGCGACGGGCGGAGGTTGTTCCGCTCGATCGCCTGGCCGTGCGCGTACACCGCGGCGAGGCCGGCGACGCCGACGATGCCGGCGACTATCGCGGCGATCGTGAACAGGCCGCAGGTCATGAAGATCTTGACGGCGACGGGGCGGTCGGCGAACCAGCGGGTCATGATCGGTGCCTCTCTCACGGTGCTGCCTCCCCGATTGGCTGATCGACGGCGCCGGGGCGAGGTGAAGGATTTCCGCGGCATGCCGGACGGTCATCGCTTATCGGTTATGCAGGGAAAAGCCGCCGATCAGGGCCTCCACCGCGAAGGCGAACCGGGCCGTGTCGTCCGTGCCGGCGCCGCTGCGCACGGACTCGAGGATGAGCGGGTACCGCTCCCTGTCGAGGCTCGCGAGCCAGGTGGGTGAGCCTGGCCCGTCGCTCGCGCTGATGCCCACCTCCGCGGCGGCGTGCCCCAGCACGAACAGGGTGAGCGTGTTCAGCACGTCCAGCGCCGTGCCCAGCGGAAACCCCGCCCCGGTCAGCGTGCGCAGGCCGCCCTCGACGGCGTCGAGCGTCGCCGGGGTGACCGCCGGCCGCACGACCGCCGGCAGGATGCCCGGGTGGCGCAGCAGCGCCGTCCGCAGGTCGTGCGCGTAGCCGCGCAGGTGCGCCCGCCAGTCGGGGTCGGGCGCGGCCGGCTGGGCGGCGGTGAACAGCCGCTCCACCATGCCGTCGACCAGGGCCTCCTTGTTGGGCACGTAGTGGTACAGCGTCATCGCCTCGACGCCGAGCCGTGCGCCCAGGCCGCGCATGGTCAGGCCGGCCAGGCCGGACTCGTCGGCAAGCTCCAGGGCGGCGTCGAGCACTTGCTCGCGGGTGAGCCCGGCACGCTCGCCGCGCTGTCGCTTCAGGGACACGGCGACCTCCTCCATTGACTCTTCTTACGGCGTAAGTCTACGGTGGGCGCGTTAAATTTACGTCGTAAGATTGCGGGGGTGCGGGATGGACGCGAACAAGCAGGTCGTGATCGACTTCTTCCGGGCCGTGAACGAGCGCCGGATCGCCGACTGGGGCGACTACATGGCAGCCGACGTGGTCGACCACAACCAGGTCATTTTCGGCGAGGAGGACGAGCCGGGGGCGGCGTTCGAGGGCTTCCGGCAGCAGTTGGCGGCGTTCGGCGACGGCGGGATGTATCCGCAGCAGCTCGTCGCCGAGGGCGACACGGTCGTCGCCCGTCTGCTGGTGCGCGCCACGCACACCGGCTATCACCCGCGGATGCCGGAGTCCACGGGGCGTTCGTGCGAGGTCGAGCAAATCTGGATCTTGACACTGAGGGCGGGCAAGATCTCGCAGATCCGGGCGGTCAGTGACCGTCTCGGCATGTTTCTGCAGCTGGGATGGGACTGGCCGGCCGTCGGCTGACGGTCAGCTGCGGCCGTGCGCGCCCGCGAGGGTGCCCAGCGCGATGCTCAGCGCGATGACGGCGAGGATGCCGAAGACCGCCTGCCAGGCGCGGCGGTGGCCGAAGTTGATCGTCCAGCCCGGGCCCAACCGTTTGGGAACGAACAGGTTGGGGTCGTCGGGGTTGGCATAGATGAAGCCGCGCCAGCCACGCTCCTCGCGGCCGCCCCGGGCGCTGATCGGCGCGCCGCGGCGGTTGATGGGAATCACGACGACGGCCAGCGCGACGATCGCGACGATGAGCGCGATCGCGAGCAGCTGGGCGAGCACCGGGTTCGTCATGCCTCGAGCATCTCACCCGGTGTCACGGCGGTCGAGCCGTCGGGCTCGGCGTGGGAGTTCAGGTGTCTCAGCTCGGCCGCGTTGCCGGCGAGCTCCGCGGCCGTCGCGTACGCGGCCCGGGCGCCGGGCCGCGGCCAGCAGCATGAGGGTCAGCAGGCTGGCTCGTTGGCGTGTCGCTGGCTGGCTGGCGTGTCGCCGGTCTCTACACGAACGGCACTCCTCGGTTTCGACATTGCGCCAGTATTCTTTTCGGCGGTCATAGCCTCGAGAGGGAGTCGAAGTGAGCGAGACGCTGGAGTTCCAGGCCGAGACCAGACAGCTCCTGCAGTTGATGGTCCACTCGATCTACTCCAACAAGGACATCTTCCTACGGGAGTTGATCTCCAACGCCTCCGACGCGCTGGACAAGCTGCGGTTGGAATCGCTGGTGAACAAGGAACTGGACGTCGACACCGACGATCTGCACATCCGGCTCGAGATCGACAAGGATCAGCGCACGCTTACAGTGCGGGACAACGGCATCGGCATGTCCCACGACGACGTCGTCTCGCTCATCGGCACCATTGCGAAGTCCGGCACCGCGGAACTGCTGAGCAAGCTGCGGGAATCGCCCGAACAGCAGCAGCGGGCGGAGCTCATCGGGCAGTTCGGCGTCGGTTTCTATTCGACGTTCATGGTTGCCGACAGGGTGACGCTGGTGACCCGCCGCGCGGGCGAGAGCCAGGGCACCCGGTGGGAGTCGGCCGGCGAGGGCACCTACGAGATCGAGTCGCTGGAGGAGGCGCCGCAGGGCACCACCGTGACGCTGCACCTCAAGCCGGAGGACAGCGAGGACCAGCTGTTCGACTACACGGCGGAATGGAAGGTCCGGGAGATCGTCAAGAAGTACTCGGACTTCATCGCCTGGCCGATCCGGCTCGATGACGCCGACGCGCCGCTGAACTCGATGAAGGCGCTCTGGGCGAGGCCGCGCAGCGAGGTCGCCGACGAGGAGTACAACGAGTTCTACAAGCACGTCAGTCACGACTGGACCGACCCGTTCGAGACCATTCACATGCGGGGCGAGGGCACCTTCGAATACGAGGCCCTGCTGTTCATTCCGGCGCGGGCGCCCTTCGATCTGTTCAGCCGCGAGGGCAAGCGCGGGGTGCAGCTGTACGTCAAGCGCGTGTTCATCATGGACGACTGCGAGGCGCTTACCCCGCAGTACCTGCGATTCGTCAAGGGTGTCGTCGACGCGCACGACCTGTCGCTCAACATCTCCCGCGAGATCCTGCAGCAGGACCGTCAGATCCAGGTCGTGCGGCGGCGCCTGGTGAGAAAGGTCCTGGCCACGCTCAAGGAGATCCAGGAGAAGGATGCCGAGCGGTACGCCACGTTCTGGACCGAGTTCGGCCGCGCCCTGAAGGAAGGCCTGATCGACGACGCCGAGAATCGCGAGGTGCTGCTCGATCTCGTCCTGCTCCCCTCGACCCACTCCGCGGAGAAGCCCACCTCCCTGCGCGAATACGTCGAGCGCATGAAGGAGGGGCAGAACGACATCTACTACATGACCGGCGAATCGCGCGCCACGGTGGAGAACTCGCCGCACCTCGAGGCGTTCCTCGCCAAGGGCTACGAGGTGCTCATTCTTACCGACCCGGTGGACGAGGTGTGGGTGGATCAGGTCGCGCAGTACGACGGGCGGCAGCTGCAGTCCGTGGCGAAGGGCCAGGTCGACCTGGGCGCCGAGGAGATCGCCCCGGAGCGCAGCGAGGGCTTCGCGCCGCTGCTGTCCTGGCTCGGCACGAAGCTGGAGGCCGACGTCAAGGAGGTGCGGCTCTCGACCCGCCTCACCACCTCGGCCGCCTGCATCGTGGGCGACGCGCACGACATCACGCCTACGCTGGAGAAGATGTACCGCGCGATGGGCCAGCCGATGCCGCACACGAAGCGAATCCTGGAGCTCAACCCCGACCACCCGCTGGTTGGCGGCCTGCGTGACGCGCACGCCGCCGACCCGGACACGTCCGGGCTGGCCGAGACCGCAGAGCTGCTCTACGGCATCGCGCTGCTGTCGGAGGGCGGCGAGCTCGCCGACCCGTCGCGCTTCACCCGGCTGATCGCCGACCGGCTTGCGAGGTCGCTGTGACGACGGCGGGGGATTGGCACGACACCCGCGGGTGGCGGATCGTCGCCGCGCACGGGAGCGCGGTGTAGGGGCCGGCCGTGCGCACGGTGACGCTGGTTCTCGTCGACGCGGCGGGCGTGGTGCTCGGCGCGCTGCCGGCGTTCCCCGTCGAGGTCCCGTACTGGCCCGAGGTCGACGATGTCGTCGCCGGGGCGCGGGAGCGCTTCGGTGCCGACGTGAGCGTGCTGCGGCTGCTGCACGCCGACCGGCCGCACCCGCACGGCGGGGCGGTGACGTACCTGGCCCAGCTCGACGGGCCGGCGTCCGGGGTGGTGCCGGAGCTGGAGCCGGTCGATTTCCGGCCGGCTCCGCATCCGCGCCGGGCGCCCTACGCCGAGGTGGGCGGGCCGGCCGAGTCGGTG
This sequence comes from Dactylosporangium sp. NPDC000555, assembly GCF_040300025.1. NCBI lineage: Bacteria > Bacillati > Actinomycetota > Actinomycetes > Micromonosporales > Micromonosporaceae > Dactylosporangium > Dactylosporangium sp. NPDC000555. The sequence continues at coordinate 86,826 of NZ_JBEPDB010000001.1, forward strand.
CGCTGGGCGCTGCGCGAGATACGGGGCCTCGGCCTCGGTACGGCCCGGAACGTCATACAGCGCAAGACCTGGAACCTATCCGCGCTGTGGCGGCTGGACACCTCCGGCGGGCCCGTGTGGCTCAAGCACCTGCCGCCGTTCATGCGGGCCGAGACCGAGGTCCTGGCGTGGCTCGGCGCGGTGGCCCCCGGCGCCGCGCCGAGGCTGCTCGCCGCCGACGGCACCGGGCGGCAGCTGCTCACGCACCTGCCCGGCGAGGACGGGTTCGGCGCGCCCGCCGAGGCCCGGTTCGCGATGGCGGACCTGCTGCACGGGCTGCAGCGGCGGGCTCTGGACGACCTGCCGCTGCTGGCCGGGCGCGGGGTGCGGGACCGGCGCGGCGGGCGGCTGCGCGAGCAGATCCTGGTGGCCGCGGAGCCGTGGCTCGGCGAGATCTTCGGCCTCGACGCGCTGCTGGTCGGGCTCGGTGACCGGCTGGCCGCCGTCGCCGCGTGCGGGCTGCCGGACACGCTCGTGCACGGCGACTTTCACCCCGGCAATGCGCGTTTCTCCGCGACGGTACCGCCGGCCGTGCTCGACTGGGGCGATGCGTTTCTCGGCAACCCCGCCTTCGACATCCTCGCCCTGTGCGATGGGCTCGAGCCGCCCGAGGCGGAGCCGCTCGTGGCGCACTGGGCGGAGCAGTGGCGGCGGCTGGCGCCCGGCAGCGATCCGGCCGCGGCCGTCCGGCTGCTGCGCCCCGTGGCGCCGCTGCTCGGCGCCGTCATCTACGCCGGGTTCGTGCACAACATCGAGCCGAGCGAATGGCCCTATCACACCGAGGACGTTCCGACCTGCCTACGGATCGCGGTCTCGCTGGCGTAGCGGGTTTTTGTCGTACCCATGCGGTACAACTACCGGCGTCTAGGACCACCCCGAATGCTGGAGGTCGATGGTCTTGAGCGTCGAAACGCGCTCGACGGCGGTCGTCATACCGCCCGTGGAGCCACGCAAGCTGGCCAAGGTGCCGTTCGTCGAGCTGGCGGACGGGCGCCTGCAGGGCGTGGTGTCAAGCGGGTCGGACATCGAGCGGGTCTACGTCTCGTCGATCGGCGCAGGCACTCACGGACTGAGCTGCAGCACCAACAACAACCGGCCCTGCGGCGGGCTGCGCGGCGCCCACCCGTGCAAGCACCTGCATGCGCTGCTGGACGAGGCCGAGGTGCAATACGGCCGCGGGCGCGTCGCCCGCTATCTGCGCCTCGACGTCGAGGACGGCCGGCCGCTGGCCGCCGGGCTGAAGGCGCACCACGAGCCGGCGCCGGCGGCCACCGTGTTCAGCGGGTTCCTGCGCCACCTGGCCTATCTGGAGCTGCCGGGCAGCGGCGAGCCGATCCCGGAGCTGCACTGGTTCCCGTCCGTCACGCGGGCGGAGGAGGAGCGCTGATGTTGTCTTCGCTGTTCGCCGACGAGCCCGGTCCGGGCATCGGAGACGCCCTCGGTCTCGCCGCCGCCGTCGACGACGGGCTGGTGCACGGCTTCGCCCGCGTGGACGAGGACCGGGTCGCGGCGCTTTCCGCGCTGGCCGCCGGGTTCGCCGGCAGCCCGCTGCGCGAGGCGGTCGCCGAGGCCGTCGACAAGATCGCGGCCGGCTCGATCGCCGACGACCACCTCTTCGCCCTCGCCGCGGCGCGCATCGCGCTGTTCGGCGCGGTGCACGACGCCCTGCTCGCCCGGGCCGACGCGGCGCTCGGCCGCAAGCGCGCCGAGTGGAAGGGCGAGCCCGGCCAAGCCGCGGCCGCGTCCCACCTGCTCGCCGGGGCCCGGTCGTGGCTGCGCGAGCTCGCCATCACCGGCTGGCGGGGCGTCGACGACGACCTGGTCTCCGCCTCCGGCCAGGCCATCGAGGCCGCGCTCGCCGACCCGGAGCTGCGCCGCCTGGCGGTGTTGCTCGACGGCCTCGCCGCGGAGCTGCGCGCCGGCAGCCCGATCGCGACGATGGAGCGCCTGCCCGTGCGCCGCTGGGCCGACCTCTGGAGCCGCGCGCTCCTGCTGGCCCGCGACGGCGGCCGGGCGCAGCGGGCCGAGCAGGCCGAGCCGGTCACCGGGCGGCTGTTCGTGCTGGGCGCCGACGTCCACGAGCACCCCACCGCCGTGCAGGTGCAGGTCCACGGCGTGCTGGAGACCTCCGGCGGCGCCGCGCGCCTGGTGCGGGCGAGCGTCTCCGCCGCGAAGGTCGACACCATCGTCGGCCCGGCGATCTGGCGGCTGCTGTCCGGCCACCAGATGCTGCTGACCGCGCTCGCCGAGCGGCGCGTCCTCGACCTCACCGACATGCCGCTGCTCGCCGGCGGCGACTTGATCTGGCGCGACGACCGGGCCCGGCCAGGCGAGGCGGCCGACCCGTTCACCACGGCCAGGGTCCACCTCGGCACGGCGCTCGCCCCGGCCACGCCCCCGCTGGAGCGGCACCCGGCCCGCATCGCCGAGCCGGTGTTCGTCGAGGACCTCTCCGGCGTCCCGCTCGACACGCGCCGGCTGCCCGCCTGCGGGCCGCTGACACCGCAGCTGCTGGCCGGAGCGACCGCCTGCATCGGCCTGCTGCGCTGGGACGATGGCGCCTGGACGGTGCAGCCGCTCGGGGTGGAGACCACCGTCAAGAAGAAGCGGGTCGGGGTGCACACCATCGACTGGGCGCTCGGCCCCGCCGACCCGAAGCTGGCCAAGGCGGCCGGCGAGGCGGTCGAGGTGCTGCGCGAGCGGGCCGGAAGGTTGCTGCGCAAATGACCGCCGACGAGAACCGCCGCCAAGTGCTCTACTGGCGCATGCTGGGCCGGCTGTTCGAGGCCGACGAGCAGCCGGCCCTGGAGTCCGCGAGCGTCGCGATCGTCGGCGACGTCGGGCTGCCGCCGGCCCTGCTCGACCCGGGCGTGACCGTCGACAACCTGGTCCAGCGCCACCCGGAGCTGGCCGGGGAGTTCGAGGGCCTGCTGACGCTGGGCGCCGGCGACGGTGCCGGCGAGGCGGCCGGTCTCGAGGTTCGCCGTGCCGCCCTCGTCTCCAAGCTGCTGATCAACGTGTTCAACACCGGCAGCGGCAGCGTGAGCGCCACCCAGCTGGCCAACTGGCAGGCCGACGCCGGCTGGTTCGAGAAGGCGCTCGGCACTGACCCGGGCGAGCTGCGCGGCCGCCCCAACGCCGGTGGCCTGGCGGGTGTGCTCGGTGGCATCGAGGGTGACCTGGTGAAGCGGATGCACCTGCGGGAGGTGCTCGCCAACCCGGCGCTGGCCAAGCAGCTCACCCCAAGCATGTCGCTCATCGAGCAGTTGCTGCGGGACAAGAACAATCTCTCCGGCGTCGCGCTCGCCAACGCCAAGGCGCTCATCCGCCGGTTCGTCGACGAGGTCGCCGCGGTCCTGCGCACGCAGGTCCAGCAGACCAGCGTCGGCGAGATCGACCGGTCGGTGCCGCCGAAGCGGGTCTATCGCAACCTCGACATCGAGCGCACGATCTGGAAGAACCTCACCAACTGGAGCCCCGAGGACGAGCGACTCTATGTTGACCGCCTCTTCTACAAGCACACCGCGAAACGCACCACGCCGGCCCGGCTCATCGTCGTGGTCGACCAGTCGGGCTCGATGGTCAACGCGATGGTCAACTGCACCATCCTCGCCTCCATCTTCGCCGGGCTGCCGAAGGTCGACGTGCACCTCGTCGCCTACGACACCCGCGCCCTGGACCTCACGCCGTGGGTGCACGACCCGTTCGAGGTGCTGCTGCGCACCCGGCTCGGCGGCGGCACCGACGGCACGGTCGCGATGGCGCTGGCCCAGCCGAAGGTGAGCGACCCCCGAAACACGGTCGTGGTGTGGATCTCCGACTTCTACGAGTCGCAGTCGCAGGTCCTGTTCGACTCGATGCAGTCCCTGCACAGATCCGGAGTCAAGTTCATTCCGGTCGGCTCCGTCAGCAGCGGAGGCCAGCAGAGCGTCAACCCGTGGTTCCGGCAGCGCTTCAAGGACATGGGCGCGCCGGTGCTCTCCGGGCACATCAAAAAGCTTGTCACCGAACTCAAGAGCTTCCTCGCATAGGAGACCCCCTCATGACTGACATGCTCCGCGCCCCCGTCGAGGTCAAATACGCCGAGGAGCTCGACTGGCTCGAATCGATCGACGACGCGCCCAAGCCGTTCTCGTGGCGGCTCAGCCCGCGGATGATCCGCCTGTTCATCCTCGGCACAGAAGGCCGTTCTTTGGGCGATGCCGACGGCCTCGACCGCGAGATCTCCCAGAAGTGGTTCGGCGACCGCAGCTTCGTCGAGCGCAGCATCGTCACGCTGGCCTCCGACCGCGGCCTGCTGCTCATCGGTGACCCCGGCACGGGCAAGAGCTGGCTGGCCGAGCTGCTTGCCGCTGCCATCTCGCGCAACTCGACGCTCGTGGTGCAGGGCACGGCCGGCACGACCGAGGACCACATCAAGTATTCGTGGAACGTCTCGATGGTCATCGCCAAGGGCCAGTCCCGGGCGTCGCTGATCCCCTCGCCGATCATGACCGCGATGGAGAAGGGCGTCATCGGCCGGTTCGAGGAGCTGACCCGCTCGACCAGCGACGTGCAGGACGCGCTCATCTCGATCCTGTCCGAGAAGTATGTGTCGATCCCGGAGCTCGACGACGACAACATCGTCTTCGCGCAGCCCGGCTTCTCGATCATCGCGACCGCCAACAGCCGCGACCGGGGCGTCAACGACCTGTCCTCGGCGCTCAAGCGGCGGTTCAACTTCGTGCGTATTCCGGTCGTGACCAACAAGAAGAGCGAGGCGGAGATCGTCCGCTTCCGCACCACCGAGCTGCTGCGTCGGCACCGCATCGAGCTCGACGTGCCGCCCAACCTGCTCGACATCCTGCTGCAGAGCTTCGCCGACCTGCGGGCCGCGGCCGCGTCGGCGACCAGCGACGACGACAAGCTCGAGTCGGCGCTGTCCACCGCCGAGCAGATCGGCGTGCTGGAGGACGCGATCCTGCACAGCACGTTCTTCGGCGACCGCAGCCTGCGCGCCGAGACGCTCGCCGGGTCGCTGGTCGGGTCGCTGGCCCGGCGCAGTCCGGAGGATCTCGCGATCCTCAACAAGTACTGGCACGGTGTCGTCGAGCCGCGCAGCAAGGAGGACGGCGGGGAATGGCCCGCGTTCCTCGAAGGCGGCCGTCAGGCGATCGCCACGCTGTCATGACCGAGACACCACCGTTCGGCGCGCTACGGTCCCAGCTGGTGGAGGCCGCCACGGCCTTCGCCGAGGGGCCCGGCGCGGTCCCGGAGATCCTGGCCGGCATCGTCGACGACGTCGACCGGGCGCTGCGTGAGGAGCTGGAGATCTTCCCGGTCTGCCACCACTCGCCCGCATCCGGGCTCGCGATGGTCCGGCGGCTGCGCGAGAAGCAGCCGAAGGTCATCTACCTCGAGCTGTGTGAGGACATGGCGCCGCTGCTCACCGAGCTGCGCAACTGCCGCCTGCCGGTGGCGCTGCAAGCCTTCGCGTCGCAGCTGGACGGGTTTCCGCAGGAGTGGGGGCCGCTCAGCGTCGTCGCGCCGATCACCGAGGCGTCCGCGGAGTATCAGGCCATCGCCTATGCCCTCGACACACCCGGCGTCGAGCTGGTGCTGGTCGACCGCTCGACCGACCACGTGTTCCAGTGGCAGCCGCGCGAGGACGGCGCACCGTCGGCCGAGGAGCCGGACCAGCAGCCGGAGGAGGCCGACCTGCACGGCGACGCGGTCGGCATCGAGATCGGCGACCTGCGGCCGCGCTTCGCCGAGCTCGAGCAGCACCTGCTGCACCACGGCAAGGTGCGGCATTGGTCGGAGTGGTGGGACCAGTATGTCGAGCAGCCGCTCGCCGGCGCGGACTACGCCACCTACCGGCAGGTCATGGTGCTCATCGGCAGCCTGTTCCGGCGGCTGGCTCCGGCCGGCACCCGGCGGGTCGCGGTGGACGAGGACCGGGAGCGGTACATGTGGACCCGGATGCGCGAGCACCTGGCCCGCACCGGCATCGACAAGGCCGACTGCCTCTACGTCTGCGGCGCCTTCCACGCCGCGAGCCGGGTCGCGGAGTTCGGCACCGGCGAGGGCGTGCCTGAATTCGAGATCAGCCCGCGCACGGCGACGACGTGGCTCTACGGGCTCATCCCGTCCAGCCATTCGGCCATCGAGGCGCAGTTCGGCCTCGCGTCGGGCTCGGTCTCGATCGCCGCGGCGACCTGGCAGAAGGCGGTCACCCGGGCGCGGCTCACGCCGTTTCAGCTGGAGGGCCAGAAGGGCAGCCGCAAGCGCAAGGCCGTCGCGATGGCGGCGGGAGCGGCCCCGGAGCCGGTGGCCGACCGGCTCTCCGGCTTCCTCGCCAGCCCGCCGGTCCTCGACGCGCTCGACGAGGAGGAGCTGCTCGGCTGGTGCGTCGACATCGTGCGGCTGGCCCGGCGCAACGGCTACCTGGCCAGCACCGCCGACGCCATCGCGGTGTTCGAGACGTCGATCCTGCTGGCCGGGATGCGCAACCGGGCCCGGCCGACGCCGTATGACTTCCAGGACGCGGCAGTCACCTGCATCGAGAAGGACGTCGTGCCCGGCCGGCGGGACGTGCGGCGGCTCTGCGAGATCCTGCTCGGCGGCGACCGGGTCGGCCAGGTCGGCTACGAGGCGCTGCCGCCGCTGGCTCGCGACGTCTACGACCGGCTCGCCCCGATCGGCCTCGACCTGACGAAGTCGACCGTGCAGCGGGCCCTGCTCGATCTGGCCGGCCGGCCGGAGCTCGGGCCGGCCTCGCACCTGCTGTGGATGCTGCGGTATCTCCTGCCCGAGGGCGCGGTCCGGCCCATCATGGGCACGCGCCGGCTGGGCGAGAAGTCCATCCAGGAGAGCTGGGACCTGGCGATCGGCAAGCACCAGCGGTACATCATCGAGCTGGGCTACGAGGGCGTGACCGTCGAGCAGGTCGTCGAGCAGCGCCTGCGCCGCTCGGTCTGGGCGCCGGACGCCACCGCGGCGGTCGCCCTGAGCGCCGTCGAGGACTCGATCTTGTTCCTCGGCAGCCGCCGCTTCACCGACGAGCTCGGCGCCCGCGCGGTGGAGCTGCTCGCCGCCGAGCGCACGGTGGACGACGCCCCGGAGGTGCTGCGGCACATCCGGCGGCTGCTCGCGCACTACCGCGCGAGCGAGCCGACCCTGCCGGCGTGGTGCGAGTCGTTCGTCACCGCGGGCTACGCGCACTATTGCACGCTGCTGCCGACCGCGTTCGTCGACGACGAGACCGGTGTGCGGCAGGTCGCCGCGATGCTCGGCTTCCTGTTCACCATGGAGGGAGTGGCGTTGTCGCTCGGCTGCGACCGCGCCCAGCTCGAGCTGGCCGTGCGCCAGTCCCACCCGGAGAGCCCGGCGAAGGTCGCGCTGCTGTGGTCGGCTCACCACCAGCTGGGCCTGCTGCCGCTGGCCGACCTGCGGGCCCGCTGCGCCGACCTGCTGGGCAACCCGCTGGTCGTGCCCTCGATCCCGCAGTATCTGAGCGGCTTCATCCAGGCGCTGGACCCGGTCCCGAAGCTCACGCCGTTCGTGGTCGAGCTCATGTCCAACGCCTTCGCGAAGCTGCCCGATCCGGTGCTGCTCCCGTGGCTGCCGACCCTGATCACCACGCTGCGCGACCAGGCCGGCGAGCTGGTCCCGGTCCTCATCCGGGAGGCCGGCCGCACGTTCCCGGCCACGCTGCCGGCGCTCGACGCGTTCGTTCCGCCTTGGCTGGCCAAGCCGCGTCCCCGCGCCGTCGCCACCGCGGCAGGCCCGGCGACCGGCCCGGTCGGCGCCTTCCTCGCCGCGCACCCGGCGACCACCGACGCCCTGGCCGGCGCGCTCGGCCTGGACGCCGGCTGGCACGTGTCGTCGCCGGCCGAAGACGGGGCCGGGGCGGGACCGCTGGCACTGCTCAGCACCCACCCCGAGACCGCCGAGGCCCTGGCAGACCTGCTTGCCGCGCCGATCTAGGCCGGTTCGGCGCGGCGCCGCACCCCCGGCGGTCTCACCGGCCGCCGGGGTGGGCGCTAGCTAGATCGCCGCCGCCACGGTCGCGATGCCGGCGCCGACCAGGGCGAAGGCCCACACCTTGTCCAGATTGATCCACGCCGAGCGCAGGATGCGCAGGCCCACCGCCTGGTACACGAGCAGGGCGATGGCGCCCGCGACCGTCACCATGCCGATCGTGTGGACGGCGGTGGCCAGGAAGCCGACCCAGAGTGGGGCGGTGGCCTGAGCGGTGACCCCATGGTGGTGCGCGCCGGCGTCGATGCCCCCGGCGACCAGGACGGGGACGAGCATGAGCCCGGCGCCGTGGATGCTGGACATGAGGAACGACCAGCCCGACAGCTGCAGGGACGTGAGGCGCATGCCGGCCCAGCGGAAGTGCCGCCGCGACAGCGCGCGCCACAGGCCGAAGCCGACCAGCACCGTGCCGCCGCCGATGGCGACGGCGCGGGTGGCGACCACGGACTGGAGGGCGCTGACGAGCCCGGCGATCACGAAGATCGACACGGCGTGACCGGCGGCGATCGGGGTCAGGGCCCGCAGCAGGGCGGCCCGGCTGCGCTCCTGAAACCCGATCGCGACGGCGAACAGCCAGCCCATGCCCGGGTTGAGGCCGTGGAAGGCGCCCATGGCGGCGAGGGCGACGAGTGCTCCGGTGCTCATCGGGTGAAACAGTACGAGTCCGACGAGGCGTCGCCACCCTGGAGGCGGGTCTGGTGCACGCGCCGGCCGCGGAAGGCCTCGCCGTGCGGGAAGAACCTTGGGTCGGGCTCGAGCGCGCCCTGCTCGGTGACGTCGAGCTTCGCCATCCAGGCGCCGACGCCGCCGGGGTAGAACTGGTCGTCCCAGGCCCCGTAGAGAGAGTTGGTCGCGTATACCCGACGTCCGTCGCGGCTGATTTCGACCATCTGGGGGCCGCCGGTCAGCGGGAGGTCCGGCGCGACGGGGTGGGCGGCCCGGGTGGCGATGCCGCCGAGGCGCACCTCGCCGACGAGGACCGGGCTGAACGGGTCGGAGACGTCGTACCGCAGCAGCCGGCCGGTGCCCCAGCAGGAGACGAGCAGGAAGCGGTCGTCGACGGTGAGGTCGATGTCGGTGACGAGCGGCGGCACGGCGCCGAACGGTCGCAGCACGGGTGGCAGGAGGCCGGCGTCCGCGGGCTCCGCCGGGATCGTGATGACCTTCGTGGCCCTGAACGTTCCGTGCTCGCGGTGCCAGAGCCAGACGGACGCGGAGAGGTCCTCGACGCTGACCACGACGTTGACGAACCCGTAGTCCATGGTCGGATCGTGAGCCGGGCGCAGCTCGAGGGCCATCTGGTGCTCCTCACCGAGGTCGACGGTCTGCAGGTGCCGGCGCTTGCGCAGGTCCCAGAAGTGCAGGGCGTGACCGTACTCGCGACCGGCCAGCAACTCGGCGACGACCCCGTCCTCGATCATCGACGGGGTGCCCCACTCGCTGGTGACGACGACGTCGTGGCCCAGGTGCCACCAGACGTCGTAGGCGAGGTACTGCGGCCCCCGGTCGATCTCCCAGCGCCCGAGCACGTCGAAGGATGTGTGGTCGAGCAGGGCCACGCCACCGGGCCCGTCCGCTCCGTCGGCCCCGCCGAGCGCGGAGACGTAGATGCCCTCCGGGCCGCAGTGCACGGTGTGCGGACGGGAATATCCGGCCCGCTTGGCGAGCTCCTCGGCATCGAGCAGCCGGACGAGGTTGGGCTGCCGCGGGTCGGGCGCGGTGTCGTACACGTGGATGCGGGACGAGCGCAGCCCGGGAACGATCAGGTAGCGGCGCTCGACGTGCGGGTGCGGCGCATAGGGGCACAGCGCGCTGCTGCACGCGTTCCAGCCGAAGTGGTGCACTTCGTCGCCGGTGTTGGGCAGATCGGTCCAGCCGACGACGGTGCCGTAGGCGGGCGACTCGGGGTCGGTGTCGACCACGGCGATCGCGTCGGGACGCTCCGCCGCGCGGTCGAAGGCGCCGACGTAGGCGAGCTTCTCCGGCGGGGCCAGCGACGCGTCGCGCGGTGACGGGTAGAAGGTCGGATCCGGTTTCCAGAGAGCCATGTTTCGCACGCCCTTACTACCTGACCGGTAGGGAAATCGTCCAGTGGGCTCTGGTTCGGGCAACGCCTCGTCTCGAACGTACCCCGTTCGGCGACCAAGGTCAGAAGGGCCGTTCCGTGTCCACACCCTGCACGCTGGGTGGTTTTTTCCGGTTCACCCCGAACGGGGCAGCACGCCCCCCAGGCAGCGGCTACTCTGTGGCGGACTTCGATCAGACCGCAAACTGGTTTCGGAGGTTGCCGGTGCGAAGAGTCTTGCCGCTACTGACCGTGATCGGGCTGCTTGCCGGGTGCACGCAGTCCGCTGCCTCGCAGCAGCCGCCGGGCCTCGCTGACCGTGGCACCGCGGTGACCACCGCCAAGCCGACGCGGCAGGATCTCACCAACAAGGTCAGCCTGAGCGGGAAGGTCGCGCTGGGCCCGACGTTCGGGCTGGTCGCGCCGATCGACGGCGAGGTGCGGTATCTCGACGTGAAGGCCCCGACCGGCACCCCGACGAAGCCGACGAAGGTGGCCAACGTCTGGGTAGGCGCCAAGGCGACCGCGGTCGAGGTGCCCGCCGGGGCGGTCTTCGCCGGGCGGCTCGTCGAGGACCGGTCGAAGGTGACTGCCGGCATGCCGATCGTGTCGGCCCGCCAGGTCGGGTATGGCATTGTCGCCGACATCGACGGTGCTCAGGCATACCAGGTCTCCGACACCCTGCAGTCGGTCACCGCACAGGTCAAGAGCGGGCCCGGGCCGTTTGCCTGCACCGTGCTCGGCACGCTCGCCGCGCTGCCGGTCGGCGTGATCCCCGAGCCGGCCGCGCCCGCGCCCAACCCGAGCGCGAGCGCCCCGCCGGTGCAGCCCACGCCGCCGGGCCAGCAGCAGCAGCCGTCGGAGCCGACCGGGATGCGACTGGTCTGCGTCGGGCCGGCCGACGTGAAGCTCATCAACGGCGCCGCCGCCACCGTGGAGGTGGTCACCGCCAAGGCGGCCGGGGTGCTGGTCCTGCCGGTCGAGGCGGTCGCCGGCTCACACGGCAAGGGCCAGGTCGAGGTGGTGAAGGCCGACCAGAGCCGCGAGGTCCGCGAGGTGACGCTTGGGCTCACCGACGGCAAGGTCATCGAGATCAAGAGCGGCCTGACCGAGGAGGAGACCGTCTCCGTGCCGGGGCCGAACATTCCCGCCGCGAAGGACGGCCAGGGCGGTCGGGGGCCGGGCAAATGAGACCGATCATCGAGCTTGCCGGCATCACTAAGACGCTCAAGGGCCAACAGCGGCCGCGCACCATCCTCGACGGTGTCGACCTGACGGTCTGCGAGGGCGACAGCGTGGCGATCCTGGGACGTTCCGGCTCGGGCAAGAGCACGCTGCTGAGCCTCATCGGGCTGTTCGACCGGCCCGACTCGGGCACCTACGTCATGGGCGGCCGCGACCTGGCCCGCATCTCCGAGCGACGGGCCGCCGCGCTGCGCAGCGCCGAGTTCGGCTTCGTGTTCCAGCGCTTCTTCCTGCTCAAGCACCTCACCGCCGCGCAGAACGTGGCCATGGCGCTGGTCAACGGCCAGGGCTGGCTGCCGCGGCGCAAGCGGCGCGCCCGCGTGCTCGAGGCGCTCGACCAGGTCGGCATCGCGCATCTCGCCAAGAACCATCCGACCCGGCTCTCCGGCGGCGAGCAGCAGCGGGTCGCGATCGCCCGGGCGCTCGTGCGCGGCCCGCGGATGCTGCTGGCCGACGAGCCCACCGGCGCGCTGGACACCGAGACCGGCAACCTCGTCATCGAGGTCCTGCGGGCCGCCACCGATCGCGGCTGCGGGCTGATTCTGGTCACCCACGACCAGGCCCACGCGGCCAAGATGCAGCGCGTGCTGCGCCTCGTGGATGGCGCGCTGCGCCCCGCCGTGCTGGAGCCGGCATGATCCGGCTTACGGGCAGGTTCCGCTCCGCGCTGATCATCGGCCTGCAGGGCATCCGCGCCCGCAAGATGCGCACGTTCCTGTCGATGATCTCGCTGTTTCTGGGCGTGCTCGCGGTCGTCACCGTCCAGGCGGGCGCCGAGGCCGCGCGCACGCTGAACCTGGCCAATGTTGAGTTGCAAACCGGCAAGGACGGCACCCGGATGATGTACGTCCCGCCGATCGGCTCGGCCGTGGACGTCGCGATGACCACGATCAAGGACCAGCCGGGCGTGGCAGCGAGCTTCCAGATCCAGGCGATCATCGGCGAGCCCAAGGTCAGGCCGATCAACCCGGGCGCCGCGCCGTTTGACCGCCTCAACGAATACAGCCGCGAGACGGCGTATGAGATGCATTGCGACGAATCAGACGGCTGTCGTCCGGTGCCCATTGATAAGGGCGCCGTCGCTCCGCCGGGCGCCGCCATCGAGGTGGCGCTCATCGCGGTGGTCAACGACATCCGGCAGTTCCGCCCGTTCCGCCCGGTCGCCGGCAACTGGCTGGAATTCTCGGACAAGCCGTCGTATTCGCCGCGCATCGTCATCAACAAGGCCGCCGCGGTCGGCTTCGGCCGCTACCGCATCCCGGCCGAGATGCGCCTCGACGGCGCCACCGCCAACCCCACGCCGCGCATCATCGGCATCATCGACGACGGCCAGGACCAGCCGACGGCCTATGCCCGCATCGACGAGATCAACAACTGGCTGCCCCAGCAGACCGCGTCCGACACCACCGCTGTGGTCGCCGCCGGCGGCCCCGAGGGCGGCCGGCCCATGGCGATGAACAACGGCCCCGGACTGCAGGTCATGCTCGCCCCGACGGCCGGCGAGACGGAGAGCCTGCTGACCCGCAAGCTGATCGCCGCCGGCGTCCCGCGCGAGGCCCTGGACGTCCACGTCAACGATGCCCGCAAGCGCATCGAGCAGATGCTGACGATCATGCGCTGGATCTTCCTGGGCATGGCGATGCTGGTCCTGCTCATCGGCGTGGCCGGAATCCTCAACGTCGGCCTGGCCACGGTGGGCGAGCGCGTGGAGGAGTTCGCCCTGCGCCGCGCCGTGGGCACCCCGCGCATCCTGCTGGCCGGCATCGTCCTGGCCGAGACCCTGCTCACGGGCCTGTTGACGGCCGGCGCCGCCATCGGCGTCGCCGCCGCGGGCGTGAACCTGGGCATCCGCATCCTGGGAGACCGCGTGCCCCAGCTGCACGACATGGGCTTCCCGTGGCAGGCCGGCGTGGCTGGCGTGATCGCGGGCCTCATCGCCGGCCTCCTAGGCGGCTCCATTCCGGCCATCCGCGCCGCCCGAATCCCCATCGCCACGGTGATGCGGGCATAACTGACGACGGCATTTCCCGCGAGACACGGCACGGTCCGGGGCAGCGGGAGCGGCGCCGCCGGGCTGGCGCGCGCCGAGGTTCAGCCAACCCGGCGGCTGCGGTCGATCCGTGGGGGCGCCGGCGTCAGTGCCGAGCACCCCCACGGATCAACACATGCGCTTAGGCCCCGATGAGCTGGAACTTCTCCCAGGGTCCGATCGCGGTGCGGTTGGCGATGAGCGACGCCGCGCCGTTGTTCTCCGCGGTGACGTACAGTCCGTTCACCGTCGCCTGCAGGCTCACGCTGCCGTCGGCGTTGCGGATCAGGTTGAACGTCTCCCACGCGCCGGCCGCCGCCCGGTTGGCGATGAGCGGCTGGGCGCCGGCATTCTCGGCGCAGACGAACTGGTTGTTCGCCCGCGCCCGCAGCGCCACCTTGCCCCCGCCGAGGTCGACGAGGTCGAACTGCTGCGCGGTGCCGATCGTCGAGGAGTTGGCGATCAGCGCGGTCGTCGCGTTCGGCGCCGACACATTCAGGTTGTTCGTCAGCGACTTGAGGCTCACCACCGGCGTGGTCGGGGTACCGGTGCTGAAGGTGAACGCGTCGAGGTCGAACAGGTTTCCGGCGCCGCCCTTGAACACCAGGTACAGCGTGGTGGCCGTGCTCGGCGCGCCGGAGATGTTCGCGGTCACGTTGGTGAACGTCTCCCAGCTCCCGGTCGAGGTCACCGTGGCGGTGCCGAGCAGGGTGCCGGTGGCCGAGCCGGCCCGCACCTCGATCGTGCCGCCGCTGGCCGCCGACGAGACGCGGGCGGTGAACTGCGTGGCGTTGTTCAGCAGGTACGGCGAGAACGAGATCCAGTCACCATTGTCGATGAATCCGACGGTGGATCCACCCTCGGCCGAGGCGTGGCTCGCGATCTGGATGCCCGACTGGGCGCTGAAGTGCTCGGCCTGCCGGTGCCGCGGCTGCAGCGTCGACAAGCCGTGGCCGGTCAGCCCGCCCTTGTCGGTGTAGGACGCGTCGAAGACGCCGTAGACGTTCGCCGCCGCGTCGTGCTCACCGTCGACCGGGACCGCGATCGAGCCGGTGCAGCCGGTCTTCGACGTGATCTGGTGCGAGTGGCTGTCGTGGCCGAGGAGGTACGTCACGGTGACCTTCGAGCAGTCGATCGTGCCGTCCTCCGGGTCGGTGACCGTGACCGAGAAGGGCACGGTGTCGCCGAAGCTGAACAGCTGGCCGTTGGCCGGCAGCGTCAGCTTCACCGTCGGCGCGGTGTTGCCCACCGTGATGACGGTGCTCGCCGTGCCGGTCGCGCCCTGCGGGTCCTTCACCGTCAGCCTCGCGGTGAACGTGCCGTTGGTGGTGTACGTGTACGTCGGGTTGGCCGCGGTGGAGTCGGTCGTGCCGTTGCCGTCGAAGTCCCACGCGTAGGTGAGCGCGCCGCCCTCGGGGTCGGAGCTGCCCGCCGAGGAGAAGTTCACGGTGAGCGGGCTCGACCCGGAGGTCTTGTCCGCGGTGAGCTTCGCGGTCGGCGCCCTGTTGCCGCCGCCGACGTATTCGATGCGGTACAGGGCCTGGTTGTTCGAGCCGGTGCCGTAGTCGAGCACGTACAGGGCCCCCTCGGGGCCGAAGGCCATGTCCATGACCTGGGTGCCGGCCCACGGGAAGGTGGAGATCGTACCCGGCGAGCCGTCGGCGTTGATGAGCACCGGCTTGATCCACTTGCGGCCGTACTCGCCGGCGAAGAAGTTGTTGTCCAGCGACTGCGGGAACTTCACCGCCGAGTTGAGGTTCGGGTCGTAGTGGTACACCGGGCCGCCCATCGGCGACTCGGAGCCGCCGCCGAACTCGGGCGGGCTGCCGGCGTCGCCGCCGTAGCGGATCCAGCTCGGTTTGGCCGCGGGCAGCGTCGTCAGGCCGGTGTTGCGGAACGAGTTGTTCGCCGGGCCGCCGGCGCAGTTGAACTTCGGGCCGGTGGTGTTGGTGGCGAAGTCCCACTTGTTGTAGGTCTCGGCTGTGGTGTTGGTGCCGGTGCAGTACGGCCAGCCGAAGAAGCCCGGCCCGGTGACGCGGTCGAACTCGACCTGGCCGTTGGGGCCGCGGTTGGGGTCGGTCGTGCCCGCGTCGGGGCCGTAGTCGCCGATGTACACGATCCCGGTCGGCTTGTCGACGCTCATCCGGAACGGGTTGCGGAAGCCCATCGCGTAGATCTCCGGGCGGGTCTTCGCGGTGCCCGGAGCGAACATGTTGCCGGCCGGGATCGAGTACGTCCCGTCGGCGTTGGGGCGGATCCGCAGCAGCTTGCCGCGCAGGTCGTTGCTGTTGGCCGAGGTGCGCTGCGCGTCGTACTGCGGGTTGCGGTTGGTCCGCTCGTCGATCGGCGTGTACGAGTTGGACTCGAACGGGTTGGTGTCGTCGCCGGTCGTCAGGTACAGGTTGCCCTGCGCGTCGAAGTCGATGTCCCCGCCGACGTGGCAGCACATGCCGCGGTCGTTGTCGACCGTGAGCACGACCTTCTCGCTGGCGAAGTCCAGCGTGTTGTCGGCCTTCAGCGTGAACCGGGACAGGTTGAGGTGGCCCTTCCAGGCGTTGAAGTCGGCGGCGGTACCCGTGGCGGGCGCGTCGCCGGCCGGCGTGGACAGGGCCGGGGAGTAGTACAGCCACACCCACCGGTTCGTGGCGAAGCCCGGGTCGATGGCGACGCCCTGCAGGCCCTCCTCGTCGTGGGTGTAGACGGAGAGCTTGCCGGCGACCTTCGTGCTGCCCGCGGCGTCGGTGATGCGGACTGTTCCGTCGCGGGCGGTGTGGATCACCGACCGGTTGGGCATGACGGCCAGGGACATCGGCTCGCCGAGCGCGGCGCTGCCCAGCGCCAGCTGGACGTGCTGGTAGTCCGTGGCCGGGAGGGGAACGGCCGTGGCGGCCGGGGCGTGTGCCACGGCGGCCATGACGGTGCCGCCGGCGGCGAGGGTGGCTGCCGTGAGCAGCCGCCGCCACCGGCGCGGAGATGGGGCCATGTGCGGTGTCCTTCCTGAGCTGCGGGGGAGTTCAGCCAGGCAAGACGCGCGCCGACCGCGCTTGCGAAAGCAGCCGCTCGACGTGGGCGCCGACCCTCTGTCGCGCGGCAACCAACGTGCCGGGTGGATGGCGGCCACCCGTCGTTAGTTACGGGCCTTAACTAACCATCGAGCACGCGGGCTGCGCAATGCCGAGTTTTTCGTGATGCGGTTTTCGCGGCATTTGTCAGCAAACTCAGGAGCTTCGATGCCAGAAAAGAACCTCACGGGTTTGTCGTTATAGAACCGTGATAATAGACAAGGTTCGCTACGTGTGGTAGTCATCACAGTGAATGTGCTGTCCGAATTGCGCGTATTTGATGCCGGTCGCTACACGGAAACACTCCGGTAACCCAATACGGAGCGTAGGAATTTCAATGGATCGTGGTTACCGGCCAGTAACGACGGGCCTTGTACCCACGTGAGGGACCCGGCAACATCGTCCGCACGCCCCGATCCGGCCTCCGGAACCACCTTGGAATATCCGCCCGGCAGCCCCGGAGGCCGGTCCGCCGCGCGATGCGAGCGCCCGCAAGGCAGGAGCGCCGCAACACACCAAACCCCGCGACAAGAGGAGCCCTACGTGTCCGTAGCTCAGGGCAGCGTGGTGAAGGGCCGCACGAGATGGAAGCGTTTCGCTACCGTCGTCGCGCCGGCCGGCTTCATCGCAGGTGCCATCGTCTTCGGTCAGGCGACCGGCGCCATCGCCGCGTCGTTCAACGTGTCCGGCAGCCAGTTCAAGGTGTCCGCCGACAAGCTCGAGGGCACCGGGTTCGTCCAGTACGGTGGCCTCGCCACCGAGAAGGGCGGCAACCCGCAGAACCCGGCCGACCCGAAGAACCACTTCGTGGCCGTCTCCGGAATCTCGCGCGCCAAGCTGTACAACCTCTGCCAGTCGGTGAAGGTGCCCGGCCTGCCGGTCTCCATGGTGATCCGCGCCGGCAAGGATGCGAACAATCCCGCCGAGGCCACCGACCTGCTGATCGACATGTCGTCGCTGAAGGGCGACGCCACGTTCAACAACATCCAGATCGGCATCGACGCCTCCGACCTCACCAAGGGTGGCCCCAACGCCAAGGGTCTGCAGGGCAGCTTCGCCCAGCAGGCGGACTCGGTGACCATCGACAACCTGAAGCAGGTCGCCTGGTCCACCTCCGCGGGCACGTTCAAGCTGACCGGCCTCGACCTCGGCCTCTCCGCGGGCAGCAACCCGGAGGAGTGCTTCTAGCCGCACCGTCAGGGGCCCGCGGGTGACCATCCGCGGGTCCCCTTGTTGCGAACCGCTATCTGGAGGACGCAGTGACCACCTCGCACGCCGCGCACGCGAGAAGCCGTGCGACTTTCGGTGGGTGGCGCGCACAACGGCCGTTCTGGGGAGGACTGTTCCTGATCCTGTCGGGTCTGGAGCTCTTCATCAGCGGCAATCTGAAGCTCGCGCTGGAGGTCCACTTCGGACCGACGGGCTTCCTGTCGTACGTGCTGCCGTTGCTGATGCTGCTCTGCGGGGCGCTGAGCTGGTTCACCCCCCAGCAGCGCCTCTTCTACGGCATCCTCGGCACGGTCACCGCGCTGTACTCGCTGATCGGCCTCAACTTCGGCGGGTTCTTCCTCGGCACCGTCCTGGGCCTCGCCGGCGGCGGCCTCGCCGTCGCCTGGGCACCTGATGCCGCGATCCCCTCGGCCACCGACGGCGACGCGGACCTGCCGCCGGGGCCGGCCGACGAGACGTACTACGCGGACACCCACCTCGACGACATCCTCGCCGAGGAGACCGTGGGGCGGCCCGACCCGCCAATGCCCCCGGAGCGCCCCAGCTCGGGGATGCTCACCGACGAACTACCGACGACGCGGCTCAGCCCGCTGCACGGAGGGACCGGCGCGGGCAGCGCCGGTGACCAGCGCCCCCCAGCGGCAGGCCCGGGTGAGCTGCCCAAGCGGCGTCACCTGGGCCCGACGCTGATGACGGCGGTCCTGACCGCGTCGATCGTGGGCGCCACGAACCACACCGGCGAGGCCTACGCCGCGCCGGCCGTGTGCGCGTCGTCCGCGCCGGCGAAGACCGCGACCGCGCCGGCCATCGGTGGCCCGGAGACCGGTGCTCCGGCCACCGGGGCACCGACTCTGGGCGCGAGCCCGTCGCCGTCGCCGACCGAGGAGAAATCCGGGGGGATCCTGGGCCGGATCACCGACCTGTTCGGCGGCGGCAGCAAGAAGGAGGCCACCGCGGAGGCCTCGCAGTCCGCGGCGGCCGCCCCGAGCACGACCGGCGCCCCGCCACCGGCGACGAGCGCCACTCCGTCCAAGCCGGCGGCGTCCAAGCCGGCGGCCTGCGCGAGCACGTCGCCGACGCCGAACAACAAGAAGGCGCCGAACAACAAGGAGGCCCAGCCGGCGGCGGGGCAGCCGTTCGTCGCCAAACAGCCGTCGATCCTCAAGACCGACGTGATGACGATGGACGGCCTGACCTACGACGGCATCGCCGAGCTGCCGCACAAGGACGGCACGACGGTGAAGGTGCTCGCGTTCACCATGCGGAACTCGGTCTCCACGCCGTTTCAGCTCGACACCCCCGGCGCCGGGAAGCTGCTCGTCACGAAGAGCAGCAAGCTCACCGTCGAGGGCGACGTGAAGTTCTACACCACCAGTTTCTCCGCGAGCGTGCTCGGCCTGCCGCTCACGTTCACCCCCTCGTTCCCGCCGCCGCCGATCCCGCTGCCCAGGTCCTACACGGCGTGCACGATCGAGCTGGTGTACGTGCGGTCGAACATCCTGACCGCGCCCGGTATGAACATCGCCTACGCCGCCTGACCGGTCGAGTCCGGGCACATCCCGTGCCCGGACTCGACCGGCGCGATCAGAGCCGGGCGAGCGCGGCGCGCAGCGGGTCGAGGCCGAGGGAGCCGAGGTTGAGCGCGTCGCGGTGGAAGGCCTTGAGGTCGAACGCCGAGCCCTTGCGGGCCTGGGCGTCGGCGCGGGCCGCGAGCCAGGCGCGCTCGCCGAGCTTGTACGACGGCGCCTGGCCGGGCCAGCCGAGGTATCGGTTGAGCTCGAATCGCAGGGTCTTCTCCTCGACCCGGCAGTGCGCCCGCAGGAACTCCCAGCCCAGCTCGGGCGTCCAGCGCTCGCCGGGCGCGAAACCGAACGGGTTGTCCCGCGGGATCTCCAGCTCCAGGTGCATGCCGATGTCGACGATGACCCGGGTGGCCCGGAACGCCTGCCCGTCGAGCATGCCGAGCTTGTCGCCGGGGTCGGACAGATAGCCCAGCTCGTCCATCAGGCGCTCGGCGTAGAGCGCCCAGCCCTCGCCGTGGCCGGACGACCACGCGAGCACCCGGCGCCAGCGGTTGAGCAGCTCGGCCCGGACATACGTCTGCGCGATCTGCAGGTGGTGGCCGGGGACGCCCTCGTGATAGACCGTGGTGACCTCGCGCCAGGTCGAGAAGCTGTCGACGCCCTGGGGCACCGCCCACCACATGCGGCCCGGGCGGGTGAAGTCCTCGCTCGGGCCGGTGTAGTAGATCCCGCCGTCCGACGTCGGGGCGAGCATGCACTCGATCGGCCGCACCTGCTCCGGGATGTCGAAGTGCCGGCCGTTGAGCTCCCGCACGGTGGCGTCGGCGAGCTCCTGCATCCAGTCGCGGAACGCCTCCTTGCCGTGGATCGTGCGGGCGGGGTCGGCGTCAAGCGCGGCGACCGCCTCGTCGACGGTCCCGCCGGGCACGAGCTTGTCCGCGACCGTGCGCATCTCCGACTCGAGCCGGGCCAGCTCGTCGAAGCCCCAGGCGTAGGCCTCGTCGAGGTCGACAGTGGCGCCCAGGAAATAGCGCGAGGCGAGCTGGTAGCGCTCGCGCCCGGCGGCCTCCTTCGGCCGGCCCAGCGGCGCCAGCTCGCGGCGCAGGAACGCGCCCGTCTCAACGGTCGCGGCACGCGCGGCCTCGGCGCTGCGGGCCAGGTCGGCGGCGAGCGCCGGGTTGTCCGCGCCGATGCGGGTGGCCAGGTCGGGGTAGAAGTTGTCGCCCTCGGGGTCGGCCCAGACCTCGCACTGCTTGGCCACCTCGACGATCTGCCTGGCCGGCGCGACGTGGCCGCGCTGCGCCTCGTGCAGCAGGGTCTGCCGCCACTGGGCGAGCGCCGCCGGCACCGCGGCGAGCCGGGCGAGGATGTCGGCGACAGCCTCCTCGCCGGCGGTCGGCATGAGGTCGAACGAGCTCCGCACCCCGTGCAGCGGGCTGGAGATCACGTTGACGTCGCTGGTGAGATCGCCGGCCTCGTAGCGCTCGAGGGCCAGCCCGAGCCGCTCCTGCATGGCCTCCTTGGCGACCCGCTCGGTCTCGGTCGCCGGCGTCTCGGCGCCGAGCGCGGCGAGCGTGCGCCGATCGAGGTCGGCGAGTGCGGCGAAACCGTCGGGGGAGAGGTCGGTCAGACGGTCGTCGTGGCCGGCCACGCCGACGAAGGTCGCCCCGATCGGGTCGAGGGGCGCCCACTGCTCGACATACCTGTTGGCGATGTCATCGATAGAACCCACGGGCCGACCCTACGGCACCGAGCCGATCATCGTGGTACACCGGCAGGCCAATTCCCGGCGGGTGGCTTGACCTGCGTGCAAGGTCCGAAACGCGCGCGACAGCGCCACCCCAGCCGGTGCAGAGTAAGGCCCATGTCGAGTCCCGCCCCTGACGTCAAACGCTGGCTGCCGGCGTTCGTCGCCGTCGCCCTCATCTGGGGCACCAGCTTCATGTTCATCAAGGACGCACTGGCGGGGCTGGCGCCGGTGTACATCGCGCTCTACCGCATCGCCCTGGGCGCCGTCACGCTGCTGATCCTGCTCGCGATGCGCCGGCTGCCGCTGCCCCGCGGCGCCCGGCTCTGGGGGCACCTGTTCCTCTTCTCGCTCTTCGCCTCGACGGTACCGTTCACCCTGTTCGGCTACGCCGAGCAGCGCGTGCCCTCGGTGCTGGCCAACATCTGGAACGGCACCGCCCCGCTGACCACGCTCGTGGTCACCCTCGTCGCGGTCCGCTCGCAGCGGCCGAGCCGACGGCAGATCGCCGGCCTGCTGGCCGGGTTTCTCGGCGTGCTCGTCGTCCTCGGCGTCTGGAACGGCATCGGCGGCAGCTCCCTGGCCGGCCAGCTGATGCTGCTCGGCGCGGTCACCTGCTACGGCATCGCCTTCAACTACACCCGCTGGCTGATGCAGCATTTCGACATCGCGCCGTTCCAGCTCTCCGCCGGCCAGCTCATCATGTCGACGCTGCACCTCGTCATCGCGGCGCCGCTCGTCGCCGGCCTGCCGCCGTCGCCGCTGGACCTCTCGCCGCGGGTGTGGCTCGGCGTGCTTGCGCTCGGCGTGTTCGGCACCGGGATCGCGTTCGCGCTGAACTACCACGTGGTGCAGATCGCGGGCGTCACGACAGGTTCGATGGTCACGTACTTCCCGCCGTTCGTGGCCGCGATCGCCGGCGTCGTCTTCCTCGGCGAGTACCTCACCTGGCACCAGCCCGTCGGCGGCCTCATCGTGCTGACCGGCGTGGGCATCTCGCAGGGCCTATTCGTGCGACGCCGCCCACGCCAGGAGGTCCTTGGCGGGCAGGGTGTTGACGATCCGCTCGACGGGGACGCCGCAGGCGACGGCGCGGGAGCACCCGTTGGGCAGCCAGTCGAGCTGGCCGGGCGCGTGGGCGTCGGTGTCGATGGCGAAGCGGCAGCCGGCCTCCAGCGCCACCCGTAGCAGCCGCTTCGGCGGGTCGAGCCGCTCGGGCCGGGAGTTGATCTCGATCGCCTTGTCGTGCTCGACCGCCGCCCCGAACACCGCCGCCGGGTCGAAGCGGCTCTCCGCCCGCGTGCCCCGCCCGCCGGTGATCAGCCGCCCGGTGCAGTGCCCGAGGATGTCCAGGTGCGGGTTGGCCAGCGCGGTGACCATCCGCCGGGTCATGACCTCGGGCTCGTCCTTGAGGTTGCTGTGCACCGAGCCGACCACGACGTCGAGCCGCCCCAGCAGCTCGTCGGTCTGGTCGAGCGACCCGTCGGCGAGGATGTCGACCTCGATGCCGGTCAGGATCCGAAACTCCATGCCCAGTCCCGCGAACCCGGCGTTGATCCCGGCCACCACGTCGAGCTGCTCCTCGAGCCGCTCCGCGGACAGCCCCCGCGCCACCGTGAGCCGGGGCGAGTGGTCGGTCAGCACGAGGTACTCGTGCCCGAGCTGCGCCGCGGCCATGGCCATCTCGTCGATCGGCGACCCGCCGTCGGACCAGTCGGAATGGGTGTGGCAGTCGCCGCGCAGCGACCGGAGCAGGGCTGCCGTGGCCTCGTCGAGGTCCTGCCCGGCAGTCGCCTCGAGCCGGCGCAGGTAGACCGGCTCCTCCCCGGCCAGCGACTCCGCCACGCACCGCGCCGTGACATCCCCGACCCCGGCCAGCTCGGTGAGCGTCCCGGCCTTGGCCCGCGCGGCGAGCTCGCCCTCGGGGAGCTTGGCCAGCTTGGCCGCGGCGCCGCGGAAGGCTCGCACGCGGTAGGTCTTCTCGTGGGCCCGCTCCAGCAGGTACGCGATGCGACGCAGATCGGCGAGCGGGTCACGCGCTGACGGCATGCGCCCCACGCTATCCGAGGTGCACGGGGACGGGTCAGGCGCGCTGGGGCTGGTGGGCGAGTACCGTTCGCGTGCGGGTCAGCGTGGCGAACGGGTTTGCGAACTGCAGCACCAGCGTTTCGAACTCCGCCCCCGGTAGGCACTTGATGATGAGGAGCTGGTCGCCGCGGCGTACGTCCCAGAAGGTATTGCCGTGCGGGCCCGCGGTGATGATGCCGTCGATGTTCAGTCCGCCCCGCCGATGCGGCAGCGGCGGGGCCTCCGTGCGCGGCCCGATGCGGATCGAGGCGACCGCGGCCACCGGCACCTCGATCCGGTCCCGCCACGTCCACCAGCTGTCCAGGCCCTGCGGCTCGATGACGAGCGCGGTCTCGGTGACGGTCAGCTGGATGTTCGTCGGCACCTTCATCAACGCGAGCAGCCCCGCGGCCAGCACGATCGGGACCGCCGCGAGCACCAGCACGGAGCTCATGAAAACCGAATGTACGCGCGTCAACGTTCGGCGTTGGCGCTTTCGTGAAAGCGGGACCGGGCGGGGTGAACGGAGCATGGATGCGCACCATTGACTGGATTGACGGGGCCGTGGTCGTCGTGGATCAGACGCGGCTGCCCGCCGAGACCGTGTACCTGCGGCTGGAGACGGTGGAGGAGCTCGTCCACGCGATCCGGCGGCTCGCCGTGCGTGGTGCGCCGGCGCTCGGGGTGGCGGGCGCGCTCGGGGTGGCGCTCGCCGCCAGTCAGCATTCCGGCGCTGAGGCGCGGGCCCGTGCGGTACACCTGCTGCGAACGGCGAGGCCGACGGCGGTCAACCTGGCCCGCGGAGCGGGACGCGCGGCGGCGCTGTTGCCGTCCTTCGACGCCGTGCTGCGGGAGGCGTTGCTCATCAGGGACGAGGAGATCGCGAGTTCCGCGGAGATGGCTTTGCGCGGTGCCGATCTGGTCCAGCGCCTGTGCGGACCGGGCGTGCGGCTGCTGACCCACTGCAATACCGGCGGGCTGGCCACCGTCGTGGACGGCACCGCGCTGGCGGTGGTCTTCGAGTTGTACCGCCGGGGCGCCCTCGGCGGCGTCATCGCCAGCGAGACCCGCCCGCTGCTGCAGGGCGCCCGCCTGACCACGTGGGAGCTCGCCCGGGCCGGTGTCCCGCACCGGCTGGCCGTCGACTCGGCCGGCCCCTACCTGATGGCCCGCGGGGAGGTGGACGCGGTGATCCTCGGCGCGGACCGGATCTGCGCCAACGGCGATGTGGTGAACAAGATCGGCACGTATGCGCACGCGCTCGGCGCGCGTGCGGCGGGCATCCCGTTCATCTGCGTGGCGCCGGAGTCCACGGTCGACCTCTCGACGGCGTCCGGTGCCGACGTCGAGATCGAGGACCGCGGCGCGGCCGAGGTGGTCGGGGCGGCGGCACCCGCGGGCACACCGGCGGTGAACCCGGCCTTCGACGTGACCCCGGCCGGGCTGGTCACCGCGGTGGTGACGGACGAGCGTGTGTTCTCAGGCCGGGCGGACGGCGCGGACGGTCCGGCGGTCGGCGGAGACCGACTCGATCCAGCCGCCGACCCGGCCTAGGCGGAGCAGCACGTCGACGCGCGCCGGCAGGTCGGCGGACTCGCCCGGCTGCGGCGGCCAGGCCAGCCGCGCGTTGTGCCCGGGCGTCAGCCACGCGGCGAGCGCGCCGATCGGGTCGGCGCCGTCGAGCGCCGCGCGCGCCGCGTTGAGGTCGGCGAGCACCGTGTCCAGGGCCCGTCCGACCGCCGGCGCGTTGCCGCCGCACATGGCGGCGGTGAGCTGCGGGCGGGCGGCGGCGACCCGGGTGCCGTCGCGGAACGAGCCGGCGCCGAGCGTGCCGGCCAGCGGGTCGTTGGAGATCAGCGCGGCGACCGCGGCCGCGACGAGGTGCGGCACGTGCGAGATGGCGGCGACGGCGGCGTCGTGCTCGTCGGCGGTGGCCGGCACGACCCGGGCGCCGAGGCCGGTGATGAGCGCGGCCAGCTCGACCCAGTCGCGGATGCCGGCGCCGTCCTCGCTCAGGCACAGCACCCAGGCGCAGTCGGTGAACAGCCGCGGGTCGGCGGCGGTGAAGCCGGACGTCTCGCGGCCGGCCATCGGGTGGCCGCCGACGAACGTGGCCAGCGCCTGCCCGCCGGTGCGCAGCCGGTCGGCGGCGAGGTCGCGGACGGGACCCTTGACCGAGGTGACGTCGGTGACGACGCCGACGTAGCCGAGCGACGCCAGTTCGTCGAAGACCGCGCCGACGGCCGGTAGGGGCACCGCGACGACCGTGAGCTCGGCGTCGCGCACCGCGTCGCTGATCGATGCGGTCACGTGCCAGCGCGCGTTGGCCGGGGCCTGCGCGGCCGCGGTGCGCGCGGTTGCCCTGGTCGCCGGGTCGGCGTCGTAGCCGCTCACGCGGTGGCCGTGCAGCGCGAGCGCCCGTAGGACCGATCCACCGATCAGCCCGAGCCCGATCACCGCCACGTTCAACGTCGCATCACGCACTGCGGAACTGTCGCACATCCCCCGACCACCCGTTCGGCTCGGGACGCCCGACGAACGACTTATGCCGACCCGTGGTCGGCCATTTGCGAGATTACATCTAGTTACCGTACTTTCATGAGACTTATCCTTTTTATGGCGTGTGCACCGACGGCTCGGAGCCCCGGGTGAAGCCGGCCGCCGGCGTGGCGTCGCATCAGGTGACGGCTGGCGGTGAGTTCACGACGGTCGGCGGGGCGAGCCGGAAGCGGCTCGCGGTCTTCGGTTGAGCGCCGGGCTAAGCTGCTGGTGTGGCAGTGAGCGAGTCGCAGTGGAAGGAACCGGGCGGTCCGGCTCCCGCGCCCGCCCCCGGCCGCCCGCAGGCGACGGCGTTCCCTCGGGCGACGGCCTTCCCGCCGATGACCCCCGCACCACAGGCGACCGCACCACAGGCGACCGTGGGGCCGACCCCGTGGCCGGGTGCCATGGGGCCGCCGGTCGTCGGGCCGCCGCCGCGGCTGAGCGCTGCCCGGCCGCCGACGCCCGCCGCCGCGTATGGGGCCTGGCAGGGCGCCGTGCGTCCGCCGGTGTTCAAGGTCAGCCAGCCTCGGCCGATGTATCGCGAGCCGCTGCCGGTCCGGGCACAGATGGTCTCCGCCGGGGCTGCCGCCGGGGCCGGCTGGATGCTGCTGTTCGGCCTGCTGATGCTGGGGTCCGCCCGGGGGTATGTCTGGATCACCCTCGTCGCCGGGATTCTCGCCTGGGCCGCGGCCGCGGTCCTCGCCCGTTTCGGCGACCGCGGTGTGGCCGTCGGCGTGGCGGCCTCCAGCGGGGTGGCGGTGACGATCGCCGGAGTTGTGGTGGCGTATCAGCTCGCCGGGGGCGACTGGCTGTTGTGGTGACCGTTCCGGGTGAAGCCTTCGGGCATCGACCGGACACGCTGAGTAGTGGTTTCTCGGAGTTCGGCTCGTACTCTTGACGTGGATTCGGGCGAGGATCACTCTCAGCGACATGGCTTTGAGGCTGCAGCGGCTCGACCCCGAGCGGCGTCGCCGGCGGCTCGCGCTGCTGGTCGAGTTGGCGGACGCCAAAGCGTTCCGCGAGCGGCTCCACCCGCGTCGGCTGCGCGCCGACCGCCTGCGTGAGCTGATCGCCAACCGGCGACGACTCGCCGACTGAACTCCGGGGCCCTTTGGTGCCGAGCGACAACCCGCTCGAATAGTGTTCACGCGTACCGACGAGCACCGACCGGGGGGACCGTGTCGCACTTCGCTGCCGCTGTCACGCGCGACGCCAAGAGCTGGGCCGCTGCCGAGCTGGACCTCAGTGGCGTCGCCGACATCGAAGAGATCACCGATCGCCTGCGCGACGCCGATCCGGAGGCGTCCGTCTCGCTGCTGTTCGTCGAGTCCGACGACGCGTACCTGGTGATTCTGCGCCTCGACGACGGCGAGGATCTGCGCGTCTTCGGCTCCGACTCGGTGTTCGCCGAGGAGTCGCGCCTCGGCGCGATCCTCCTGGGCGACGTCGAGGAGCAGCTCCCCGACGTCGCCGAGGTCGCCGAGGAGTCGCCCGACGAGGAGGACGAGGAGGAGCGGCCGTCGGCCGAGCCCGAGGTCGAGCCGGTCGGCGATCCGGAGCTGCTGGCCGACCTGGGTCTGTCCGGCGGGCAGCTGCTCGAGCTGTGCGCCCAGGAGGGGATGCTGCCGGCCGACCTCACGGCCGAGATCTGCCAGGCCATCGGGGCCGGCGACGAGATCGAGGAACTGCGCGAGGCGTGAGCGCGGCGAGACGCCGGTGGGAGCCGGCGATGCGCCGCGCGCTCGAGGTCGCCGCCTGCGCCGGGCCGGACGTGCCCATCGGGGCGGTCATCCTCGGGCCCGACGGGTCGGAGCTCGCGGCCGCCCACAACGAGCGCGAGCTGACCGGCGACCCGACCGCGCACGCCGAGATGGTGGCCCTGCGCCGCGCCGCCGGGCGCCGTGAGCGGGACGGCTGGCGGCTCGAGGAGTGCGCCCTCGTCGTCACCGTGGAGCCGTGCACCATGTGCGCCGGTGCGCTCGTGCTGGCCCGGATCGGCACGGTCGTCTTCGGGGCCTGGGAGCCGAAGACGGGCGCCGCCGGGTCGCTGTGGGACGTGCTGCGCGACCGGCGGCTCACCCACCGGCCCGAGGTGATCGGCGGGGTCCTGCAGGACGAGTCCTCGGCCCTGCTGCGCGCCTTCTTCGCCGGCCACCGCGAGTAGGGCGGTCGTCAGCTTTGCGTGGGCAGGGTCACCGTGACGCGCAGGCCGCCATCCTCGCGCGGCTCCACCTCGGCCGTCCCGCCGTGCGCGGAGCGCAGATCGGATGCGCAGATGCTTCACGGGATCTGGTACCCCACTGGCCCGCGGTCCTCCCACCATGGGCGCTCGCGGGCGGCCTGGGAGCGACCATGCTGATCGGCGCGGTGGCGGGCCTCTACCCGGCGATGCGAGCCGCCAGCCTGTCCCCGACGACGGCCCTGGCGTCATGATCGGCTCTGTCACGAGCGGTGCGCAATCGCGAAATGTCGCCCGCAAGCGAGCGACATTTCGGATTTATGCCTTATTTCGGGTCTGTGCGGTTCGCGTAGCGTGTTCGGCGATGGCCTGCGGTGACTAAGCGATGATCGTCTGGAGCGCGACCTCGACCATCTGGCCGAACGTCTGCTCCCGCTCCTGCGCGGTCGTGCGCTCGCCGGTCTTGATGTGGTCGCTGACCGTCAGCAGCGTCAGCGCCCGCGCCCCGAACCGTGCCGCGATCGTGTACAGCGCGGCGGACTCCATCTCCACCGCGAGCACCCCGTAGTCGGCGAGCCTGTCGTACAGGTCGGGCCGGTCCGTGTAGAACGCGTCGGCGGCCAGGATCGGCCCGACCCGCATCGCGATCCCCTTCTCCGCGGCCACGTCGACGGCGGTGCGCAGCAGCCCGAAGTCCGCGACCGGCGCGTAGTCGATGAGCCCGTCGAACCGCGCCCGGTTCATGTTCGAGTCGGTGCTCGACCCGATGGCCGCCACCACGTCCCGCAGCTTGAGCGAGTCCTGGATCGCCCCGCAGCTGCCGACCCGGATCAGCGTCTTGACGCCGTAGTCGTTGATCAGCTCGTGCGCGTAGATGCTGGCGGAGGGCATCCCCATGCCTGACCCCTGCACGGAGACCTCGACGCCGTCGAAGGTGCCCGTGAACCCGAGCATGTTGCGCACGGTGGAGTAGCAGCGGGCATCCTTGAGGTACGTCTCGGCGATCCACTTCGCCCGCAGGGGGTCTCCAGGAAGCAGGACCCGCTCGGCAATCTGACCCGGCTCGGCGCCGATGTGCGTGCTCATACCCGTGATCCTGCCAAACGGCGAGCCCCCTCGCGGATGGGGCCGGGGCGTCAGGTAACCTCTTCGGCGGTGGCGTGTCCGAGTGGCCTAAGGAGCACGCCTCGAAAGCGTGTGAAGGTGCAAGCCTTCCCGGGGTTCGAATCCCCGCGCCACCGCACTCGGCCAGCACGAACGCCCGGCATCTCCTAACGGAGACGACCGGGCGTTCGGCATTCCAGTCTCATTTCGTCTCAGTTGTGGCAGGGTGCTCTGTGCACCGTTGGCGGCCACACGGAGTATCCAGGGCGACCAGTCGACGATCCTCTCCTGCACTTCGGTCGCCCCTCGCTGTACTACACACAATGTGCTGTACTACACCGACCGTGTCATGCTGTAGTACAAAACACAGCTCTGTACTACAGCCTGTTGCACAGGCCCGGTCGGTGTCACCGACGCCGGGGCGATGGAGAGCCAGATCGGCGCGGTGTGCTCCGAGATGGAGCCGGTTGTCCGGGCGGAGATCTTTACGGTCGCCATCGATGGCAAGAACGTTGTCGCCTGCTACGTGCCACCAACACCACGCGATCAGCGCCCGTGCCACAAGCGAAGCCTCGGACCCTGGGCCGGGTCACGGATCCGGGTCGGTGATGGGGACCGGCGGCTGACCGACTACGAGGTCGCTGTGCTGCTCGCGAACCGTACCGAGCAGAAGCACGACGTCCGGGCGATGTCAGACGCCAGCATCGCGGACCTGGACCAGGAGGCACTCGGTCGATTTCTTCACCGGATTCGCGAGACCAGGGGTGAGATCTTCCGAAAGGTCGACGACGAGCGCGCTCTGACCATGCTCAACGTCTTGACCGTTCACGACGGCAGGTCCGTGCCGACGCTGGCCGGCTTGCTGGCGTTCGGCGTCTATCCGCAGACCTTCGAGCCACAGCTCAACCTCACCTTCGTCGCCTATCCCACCAGCGAACCCGGCGTGCTGGGCCCCGCCGGTGAACGGTTCACCGAGAACCGGTCGGTGGACGGCTCGATCCCGTTCATCGTGAACGAGTGCGTGCGCATCCTGAAGCGCAACATGAAGCGGCGCAGCATCATCTCGGGCATCTTCCGCATCGACGAGTGGGAGTATCCCGAGGAGGTCCTGCGCGAGGCGCTGGTCAACGCGCTGGTCCACCGCGACTACTCCGACTTCGCACGCGGCATGCAGGTCCAGGTCGAGATGTACCCCGATCGGCTCGTGATCCGTAACCCCGGCGGGCTCTACGGGCCGGTCGACGTCGGTGTGCTGGGCATTACCGGCGTCACGTCATCACGGAACAAGGCCCTGCTCAAGATCCTGGAGGACACGCCGTACTTCGACGGTCACATGGTGTGCGAGAACCGCGGGAGCGGAATCACCCGGATCCGGATCGCACTCACCGAGGCCGGCATGGAGCCACCGCATTTCACCGACTCGGTCTCATCGTTCACCGCAGAGTTCCCGAACCACACACTGCTCGACCAGGAAGCGCTCGAATGGTTGCAGTCTCTCGACAACCGGCCGCTGTCGCGGTCGCAAATGAGCGCCCTGGTGATGATGCGAAACGGTGTCGTGATGACGAACAGCGCCTATCGAGCGTCCACCGGCGTTCAGGACAGCCGAACGGTCACTCGCGAGCTACGGGACCTTGTCGAGCGGGGCCTGATCGAACAGGAGGGAACGCGGGGCACGACAACGTATCGCCTTCCGTCGAATGATCCGCTTCAGACGGAACAGACTGACGAGCCGGTGACGACGGATGACGACCTGACTCGGAACTCGGCTCGAGTGATGGCCGGGCTCTCCGCCGAAGGTTCGTCTCGAAGCGAGATCGAGGAGCGCACCGGCCTGAAGCCGCACCAGGTATTTCGCGCCTTGAAGGCGCTTCGGGAACGGGGTCTGGTGGAGATGACCGGCCAGCCACGATCGCGGACCGCTCGCTATAGGCGGGTACCGCAAATTCCGGAAGCCTGAGGTCGCGCGCTCCGCCGCGAGAGCCAACCTTCAACCCATCGAGGTCGTCTCAGTTGTCGTCTCATTTGCCAGCGTCCACCGGCGGCCCAGGCGGTCCATGTCACCTCGCCGCACCTGGTCACGGACGGCGGGGACCGCTCCCGGACGCTGATGGGCAGACCTCGAAAGCGTGTGAGGGGGTAACTCCTCCCGGGGTTCGAATCCCCGCGCCACCGCTCCAGGCCAGCAGAAGCGCCCGGCACCTTCTTTGGAGGCAGCCGGGCGTTTGGCTTTCTCGTCTCAGTTGCGTCGCCGCGATGCGCGCTGGCGGCTCACACCAGGGTGGCCGCTGCTCGGCGGTCCATCCAGGCACCGCCCTGCCGTGTCAGAAGAAGCTCAGATGCGACATGAGCTTGCCGTCAGCATCGACAATCGATCGAGCCTCGATGTGCGCCTCCCTTGGTGCTGCGAACGGAAGAGCGGCAGCAGGCTCGGCGCTTCACTACGCATACTTGCAATTTATATCCCAGTTAAGTGGAACTACGCCGCGCAACGCTGACCAGAGGCCGAACAGCCGCCGTCGTCTCAGTCGTTCGCGTCCACCGGCGTTCTCCGCCGTCCGTGCCACCTCGCGAGCCCAGCTCGCGGACGGTGCGGACCGCCCACGGACACTGGAGGGCGGCCGGGCGTCCGGCGTTCAGGATTCCGTGAGGCGAGGCGAGGCGAGGCGTGCGTGCTCGCACCGCGGTGCTGGCCGGTCGCGGGAATCTTCCGGCCGGAATTTCCATTTGCGTCTATCGCTCACCCTCCACGACGCTAAGGTGCGTCACCAGGGGAACGCGCGCGTCGCGGCAGTCGCACGGCCGATGGGTGTTAGCAACTTGCGATATGGCACCTCGTGGTCTGGCGATCTGTGACGCGGCCGACTCATACTGATGGCGAGGCTAAGGGGGGAAACTTATGCCGACCGTCTTCTATCAGGATCACGACATCGTCATCACCGACGACGTCTACGCCGTCTGGAAACCCGACCCCCAGGTGTACGACCTGGAGGGGCTGGAGGATCTGCGCCTCGAGCACGACGTCCGCCCCGCGCGGATCGTCCTGCTCGCCGCCGGCGCGCTGGCCACCGTGGGGGCGGTGGCCGCGCTGACCCTCGTCGAGGGCACCGGTCGATACGTCATCATCGCCGCGGTGCTGTTCGTTCCGCCGCTCACCGGGCGCGCGATGCGCGTCCTCGCCCCGGCCGTCTGGTTCCTGCGCGCGCGTTACGCGGGAGCCGGGGTCACGCTGTTCGCATCGACCAACACCATATCCGCCATGCGGGTCCGCCGCGGCCTGATGCGCGCGTTCGCGGCCAGCGCCGCGAGCGTGGAGCGCCTCGACCGCGCCGGCTACGCCGAGGCCTATGGGAGGCTGAACTCCCTGCTCTGACGTGCCACGAAGAGCAGAGCCCGCGGGGCCGGGAGCCCCGCGGGCGATGCCAGTTGACCGGTTTGCCGCGAATGTGCATTCATGGGCCAACTTTGCATACTCACGTGAGGTATGACGCGGCCCTTCGTATGCTGAAGGCTCACGTCCTAGGGTTTGAAGGAGGACGACCCGATGGCCGAGAGTAGCGAGGCACTCGTCTGGCGCAAGTCTTCCGCCTGCGGCACCACTTCTTGTCTGGAGGTCGCCTGCGGCGCCGACGGCATCCTGGTTCGTGATTCGGATGATCCGGACGGCGTGCGTCTGAGGTTCGGCACGGCGGATTGGCGCGCGTTCCTTGCGGGGCTACGCACGGAAACGCTGCTTCCACCGAGTTGAACGCTGCGGGCCGGGTGCGATGCGCGAGCGGTCGTGGGCTTGTGGCATGCCGACGCGTCTGACCCGGCGTGGCGACTTAGTGAGGGTCGAAAGCGCCGTCCTTGATGCCGGCGACAAACGCCCCCCAGGTGTCGCGTTCGAACGACAGCACGGAACCGCCCGGATCCTTCGCGTCGCGGACAAGAATGCTGTCCGACGCGAGGTTCGCGACCTCCACGCAGGTCGTGTTGCCGCAGTAGCTGCTCTTGCGCCAGCTGGGCGGCATGACCGTCTCGTGCATTGAACACCCTTTTTCCTGACAGGGAGGCAGCCCAGTATGGTCGGCCTCCAGTGGTCTTCGGCGTCAGTCCGAAGATCCTTTGTCGGCAAACCGAGTATCCGCGCCGGCGGCGGGGTCTTTCGCGGCCGCGGCTATCCTTCGTGCCGAATCCTCCTCGCCGATCGAGCTCTCCCACATGCGATCCCAGGCGTCGCGATGGCGCGCGATTCGCGCCGGATCGTCGACGATTTCGTCGAGGGTTCCGCTCTCCCGGTACAACACGGCGTGATTGTTCTCTTCGTTCGACAGGTACATCAGGTCGTACTGACCGAACGGCGGATACGGTAGCTCCAGTGGGTGAATACGAACCGTGAGGCGGCCTTCCGCTATGGCCGCGCTGATGTCGGCAAGCGACTCGCGAAGGGCCTGAGGTCCGCCGTACCCGCGCAGCAGCACCGATTCGTCGAACAGCGCGTACAGCTTCGGACGCGGATCGCGTCCCCACAGCGCCTTGCGGCGCTCGACGCGAATGGCGGCACGCGTCGCGATCTCATCGTCTCTGAGCTCTTCAGTGAACCCCTGCGAGACGGCCAGTGCGTATGCCTCGCCCTGTAACCATCCTGGAATCACCTGCGGCGCGAAGCTCCGGATGACGGACGCCTCGGCCTCGAAGCCGATCAGCTGGCGCATCGCCGAGGTAAGACGTCCCTGATAACGCTTGTCGTCCCACCATTGCCGTCGCTGTTTCGACGCCTTGGCGGCCTGGATGAGTTCCTCGACCACCTTGCGGTCTCTGATGCCAAGGTAGGCCAGCAGCGGGCGCAGGTCGTTTTGCGAGATGGTGACCTCGCCGGACTCGATGCGCATCACCTTGGAGAGCGACCACTCCATGGCCTCGGCCACCTGGGTCTGCGTATCTCCCTTGGTGTTGCGGGCGTCCTTGATCGCCAGCCGGACTTTCCGGCGTGCGACGGCGGGCGTGTCACCCGAACTCATGACGTCGTCTGTCCCTCGTTGGACCTATGGCTACTTGCCGCATCGCTGTTTGTATTTCACCCTACTCGCCGGTAGACGCGCAGGCTGCAGACATCCTTGAAACGCCATGGGTCGGGTTCCCCTCCTGATGGGGGGTACTCCGGCTGATCGGGTGGTCCGGTCGGGCCGGGAGCCAGTGTAGGTGCCCATTAACGATATGACTGTCCCGTGATGTGGCAGATTCTTCGGATTGTTACCTACTGAACGGTAAGTAACGATTCGGCGGATGCGCTCAGCCTGAGGTCGCGTAGCGGCGATCCTGGTCGCGCCGCTCAAGCGCGCGGATCAGGGCGCGGCGGACCTGGCCGAACGTCGTCGGGTTGGTGCTGTGGAAGAGGCGCACGTCGTGGGTCCCGTACTGCGCGCGGATCTCCTGTGCGGCCCGGGTGCGGCCGGTCCGTGGGTGCTCCAGGACATACACACCCTTCAGGAAGTCGATCCGGAACTCCACGCGGGCGGGCCGGAGGATCACGAAGTGGTCGGCGGTCACGACTACTTCGGGACTTCGGTAGAACATGCGCATCTCCCTTCCCCTCGGTCTTGCGAGCGGGGTCGGCAATGCGGTAGGCAATACTTCGGGTATCGATGTCACCCCTCCGCGTAGCCGGAGTGGCGGCCGCAACGAGAACAGCGCCCGGTTGCCGCCGGGCGCTGTTGCGTATCCGCCACTCGCCCCCTCGTGGCCTGCTACATCCGATGATCGCATGGCCGCATGACCAGACGCTAGATGACAAGCTGCGATATTGCAGACTGCTCCTTGCTGGCAGCGGTCTTCTTCAGATCGGCAGCGGGTTGGCGCGCTGTTCGAGGGCGCGGATGAGTGCCCTGCGTACGGCGCCGAACGTGGCCCTGTTGGTGGTGTAGAAGATGCGGACGTCCGCGGCCTCGTAGCGCGCGCGGATCTCGTGCCCCGCCCGGAAGTCGGCCCCTCGGCCGTGCCGGACGATGTACGGCGCCTGGATACCCTCGAGATCGAACCGAACCGGGTCGGGTTGCAGGACGGCCACGTGGGTGCTGGTGATCAGGATGTCCGTGCTCCGATAGAACATCGCCGCCCCCTCAAACAGCGTGTCGGTATAGAGATGGTCCCATGCGGCGGCACGCTCGAACAGGCGTCAACCTGCCATATCGCAGATGGCTAGGTTACGGTAGCCCGCTACCGCCAGTTGAAGGGACTGAACGCGGCCATCTGGTCGGGGGCAATCAGGAGCAGAACGCAGCCGCCGATGCAGCACGCCATAGCCAACGCGACAGCCACCGAAACCACTATCCACGGCATGATCGTCCATCGGTTGTCGCGAGGCGTCTCCACGAGCGGCATCATCGCGCACCGCGGCGCACGGCAAAGGGTGGCTGGGCTTCGCGACGTCCGGCTGCATGATGCTCGTCACACCGCCGCGACCGTTCTGCTTCTGCTCGGCGTGACCGAGCGTGCGGCCATGGGGTCATGGGTCGGGCCACAACCGCCACGGCCAAGAGATATCAGCACCTCAGGACCCCGATCCGTCGCGACGACGCCAAGCGCGCCGGCGGGCTGCTCTGGGCGACGCCGGGGCCAAGGAGAAGCCCAAGGGTCGGCGGAGGAGGAAGCAGAAGCCGCGGCCGAAGTACGGCGACGACAGCCCGGCCGGGGCTCCGGTACGCGCCCGAGTGGCCCGGCTGGGATTAAAGCTGAGACCACCGACGACATCGGCCCGGCTCCCGTGGCGGGGCCGGGCCGGGCCGGGCCGATGTTCTGCCTGGTCAGGCGGTGCGGAGGATACGAGATTCGAACTCGTGAGGGTTTTATCCCAACACGCTTTCCAAGCGTGCGCCCTAGGCCTCTAGGCGAATCCTCCGTGCGACAGGATACCCATTGCTCGCGAGGTTCGTGCACCGGGTATTGTGGTCCCAAGCCACTCGTGCGGCGACACCTCATGAACCTCCCCAGGGCCGGAAGGCAGCAAGGATAAGTGAGCTCTGTCGGGTGCACGGGTGGCCTTCGTGCATCCATGCCCGACCCGCCCGACGCCCGCCCGAAATTGTCGGTGGTCCGGAGTACGGTGGTCCCGGCTCTAGTCGAACGGAGGACCGCTGGTGGCGCTCGCGCTCTACCGCAAGTATCGGCCTCGCACGTTCGCCGAGGTGATCGGGCAGGAACACGTCACGGAGCCCCTGTCGCAGGCGCTGCGCTCCGGGCGGCTCAACCATGCCTACCTCTTCTCCGGCCCGCGCGGCTGCGGCAAGACCAGCAGCGCCCGCATCCTGGCCCGGTCGCTCAACTGCGAGCGGGGGCCCACCCCTGAGCCGTGCGGCGAGTGCCAGTCCTGCCGCGACCTGGCGCCCGACGGCGCCGGCTCGATCGACGTCATCGAGATCGACGCGGCCAGCCACGGCGGCGTGGACGACGCCCGCGAACTGCGCGAGCGGGCGTTCTTCGCCCCGGTGTCGAGCCGGTTCAAGGTCTACGTGATCGATGAGGCCCACATGGTCTCGTCGGCCGGGTTCAACGCGCTGCTCAAGCTCGTCGAGGAGCCGCCGGAATACGTCAAGTTCGTCTTCGCCACGACCGAGCCGGAGAAGGTGCTGGGGACGATCAAGTCCCGGACCCACCACTACCCGTTCCGGCTGATCCCGCCGGGCGTGCTGCGGCCATACCTGGAGCAGCTGACGGCCGCCGAGGGGGTCAAGGTCGAGCCCGCCATCTTTCCACTGGTCGTCCGCGCCGGGGCCGGCTCCGCCCGGGACACCCTCTCGGTCCTCGACCAGCTGATCGCCGGCGCCGGTGAGGAAGGTGTCACCTACGCCCGGGCGGTGGCCCTGCTCGGCGTCACCGACGTGGCCCTCATCGACGAGATGTGCGAGGCGCTGGCCGCCGACGACGGGCGCGGCGCCTTCGGCGTCATCGACCGGGTCGTCGAGGCCGGCCACGACCCGCGCCGGTTCGCCTCCGACCTGCTCGAGCGACTGCGCGACCTGATCGTGCTGCAGCAGGTGCCCGACGCCGTCGCCAAGGGCCTGCTGGACGCCCCGCACGACCAGCTCGAGCGGATGGCCGCCCAGGCCACGCAGCTGGGCCAGGCGACGCTGTCGCGATACGCGGACATCGTGCACAACGGCCTCACCGAGATGCGCGGCACGACCGCCCCGCGGCTGCTGCTGGAGCTGATCACCGCCCGCATGCTGCTGCCGGGCGCCGACGACTCGAGCACGGCGTTGCTGCAGCGCCTGGAGCGCATGGAGCGCCGCCTGCTCGCCGGCGGCGTGCCCGCCGCGGCTGCCCCGGCCCCAGCCCCGGCTCCACCCTCGCCTGTGGCACCCGCCGCGGCCCCGGTGGAGGCGGCTCCCGCCGCGGCCGATGCCCCGCCGGTTCGCGGTGCGGTCGACGGCGGCAACCGGGGGCTGGACTACATTCGCGATCCTCGTGGGGGCGGCTCGCCGACGTCGGTCGTGAGCCCACCCGAGGCCCCGAGCGCCTGGTCCGACGCGGCGCCCTCCGCGCCTGCCCCGGCACCTGGAGCGCCGCCGCCTCCTCCGCAGCCGGCCCCCGCAGCACCGGTTCCCGCAGCACCGGTTCCCGCAGCACCGGCCCCTGCGTCGGCCCCGCCCGCGCCGGTCGGGACCGGCGGCGGACTCGACGCCGACGCGATCCGTCGCGTCTGGCCGGACCTGCTGGCGCTGGTCAACGACAAGAGCAAGAAGACCGGCGCGATCATCCGCGAGGCCATGGTCCAGGACGTCGAGGGCACCACGCTGGTGCTTGGGTTCAAATACTCGACGCACGCCGACATGCTCAATGCCTCGCCCGACGTCCTGCTCAGCGCGCTGCAGGAGCTCCTCGGCGGCCGCTGGCAGGTGCGCTGCGAGGTCGGCGGCCAGCCGGGCGGCAGCGGCAACCGACCCACGCCGCCGAAGCCCACCCCGCAGCCGTCCGGCCCGCCCGCGCCGAGCCCGCCGCCGTCGGGCCCGGCCCAGGCCGCTTCCGGGCCGCACCAGGGCGGCGCCCCGCAGCACAGCAGCCCTCAGCAGGGCCGGCCGCAGCAGGGCGCTCCACAGCAGGTCGGGTCCCAGCACGGCGCGGCCGTCGGTGGCGGCTCGGGACGGTCTGGCGGCGGGTCCGCAGCGTCGGGGTTCGCCTCGGCTACGGCGGTCGTGCAGGACGAAGACTGGCCGGCGCCCGCGATTCCCGGCGGTGCCGCGGCCCAGGCCGGCGGGGCGAGCGCGGCCGAGGACTGGCCGACACCGGCCACGCCCGGCGGCACAGCCGCACTGGCAGACGGCGGTTCGGCATCTCCAGCCCAGACCGCATCTCCAGCCCAGACCGCGGGATCGATGGCCACAGCGATGGCCGCGGCGGATGCGATGGCCGGAAGCGCTTCGATCGCGGCCGGGTCCGGTGGTGGCGGCCCTAATGCTGCCCCGCCCAACGGCCCCGCGTTCAACGGTTCCACCCTGAACGGTTCCGCGACCGGCGGTTCCGCGTTCAACGGTTCTGCGGCCGGCGGCACCGGGAGCGCTGCCGCGAGCGGTGGCGCCATGGCGACGGGGACGGCCACGTCGGCGTCGAGTGCCCGTGCGGCGGCGGCGACTGGCAATCAGGGCGGGTTCGGCTCGGCGGCGCCGGCGGCCGACCCTGTGGCGGCCCACGGCTCGGCGACGGCCAGCATGACGGCCACGGCTCACGGCTCGACCACGGGCGGCGGGGGCGGCACGGCAACCGCGACTCGCGGCGGGCCGCCAGGACGGCCGCGGCAGGGTGGTTCCAGCGCGCTGGAGAAGGCTCGTGAGGCGGCCAGCCGGGCGGCCGCGGCGGCAGCGAACGGCGGGCGCCGAGTCGGCGGCCCAGGCGCGACCTCCGCGACCCGTGCGGCGGCGGCCCCCGCAGCGGCAGCGGCCGGTTCGATCGAGTCGGCCTGGGAGGGCACGGGGGCGGAAGAGCCGCCGTTCGACCCCGAATACGACTCGGCGCTGGCCGATCCGCGCTTCCCCGGACTTGACCCGGGCGACGAGTTGCTCGACGACGCGACCGACGTCCGGGAGACGAGCGAGGAGGCGGCGCTGCGGCTGCTGATCGAGGCCCTCGGCGCCGAAAAGATCGGCGAAACCACGAGCGGCTGAGGCCCGGCCGATTCGCTTCCCCCGGCCGCGCCGGGAAGCCCGTCGCCGCTGGGCCGTGAAGCCGCGGTAGGAGGCCGTAGGAGCGCCCGTGGGTGAGGGCGGGATCGGCCAGGTCCGCGAGGGGTGGCGGGGGTGGCGTGGAGGCTGAGCGCGGCCGCCCGGCGGGGCAGGGCCTAAGCTGGTCCGAAACCTATGGTGCAACGCCCGCAACGTGAAGCAACGTTGATGACACGCTAAGGAGCGGCCTGTGCGGCCCGGTGGACAGCCCAACCTGCAGCAGATGATGAAGCAGGCGCAGAAGATGCAGCAGCAGATGGTCGCCGCGCAGGCGGAGCTCGCCGAGGCCGAGCTCACCGGCACGGCCGGTGGTGGGCTGGTTACCGCGACCGTGAAGGGGACCGGCGAGGTCGTTTCCATCAAGATCGATCCCAAGGCGATCGACCCGGAGGACGTGGAGACGCTCGAGGACCTGATCGTCGCAGCGGTGCACAACGCGGCCCAGGCGGCGCGCGACCTCACCGAGGAGAAGATGGGCCCGCTGACCGCTGGGCTCGGGGGCCTGGGCGGCGGGCTCGGGCTGCCCGGTTTCTAGCGGGCGTCCGGCGTGTACGAAGGCGCCATCCAGGACCTCATCGACGAGCTCGGCCGGCTGCCGGGGGTCGGGCCGAAGAGCGCGCAGCGCATCGCGTTCCACGTTCTGTCGGCCGACCCCATGGACGTCAAGCGGCTCGCCCAGGCGCTGCAGCGGGTCAAGGAGCTCGTGCGGTTCTGCACGCGCTGCTTCAACGTGGCCGAGGCCGAGCTGTGCCGGATCTGTCGCGACCCGCGGCGCAACGACGAGGTCTTCTGCGTGGTCGAAGAGCCCAAGGACGTCGTGGCGATCGAGCGCACGGGCGAGTTCCGGGGGAGGTATCACGTGCTCGGCGGGGCCATCAACCCGCTCGAGGGGATCGGCCCGGACAGCCTGCGCATCCGGGAGCTCATGAGCCGGCTCGCGGACGGCACCTGCAAGGAGCTGATCCTGGCGACCGATCCCAACACCGAGGGGGAGGCCACCGCGACCTACCTGGCGCTGCTGGTCAAGCCGATGGGGCTCAACGTCACCCGGCTGGCCAGCGGGCTCCCGGTCGGCGGCGACCTCGAGTACGCCGACGAGATCACCCTGGGCCGCGCGTTCGAGGGAAGGCGAGCCGTCTAACCCTCGGGGCGGTTGAGGATCCCGACGACGACGGAGTGGACGGCGGCCAGGTCCGCGGGGTCCTGCAGGGTGCCCACGGCGCCGGTCACGGTGTACCACTCATCGGCTTCCTTGTACTGCACCCAGACGACGAAGGACCCGTCGGGGGCGATCTCCGAGCGCAGCGTCAGCTCGCCGGTGATCACCCCGACGTCGTCGGTCATCACGCCGCCCGGGCCGGCCATGATGTCCGTCACCAAGGGTTCCGGCGCAACGGGAGTCGCCGTGGGTTCCGAAACAACAGGAGTCTCTGTGGGTTCCGGAGCAGCGGGTGTCTCCGTGGGTTCCGGCGCAACGGGAGTCTCCGTGGGCTCCGGAACGGCGGAAGTCGCCGTGGGTTCCGGAGCGGCGGGAGTGTCCGCGGGTTCCGTCGTCTCTGCCATTCCGGTCCCTCCGATTCGTAGAAGTTGGTTTTTACTTGCAGGTCGCGAGCATGTCGGCGAGTGCGGCCTTCTCGGCCTGCGTGACGGTCAGCTTGTAGTAGGCCTTCACCGTGACCCAGCTCTGCGCATACGTGCACCAGTAGGTCTGGCTCGGCGGCTTCCACGTCGACGGGTCCTGGTCGCCCTTTGCCCGGTTGGACGCCGCACTAACCGCGAACAGTTGCGGCCGGGTCAGATCGTTCGCGAATTCCTTGCGCCGCTCGTCGGTCCACTGCGCCGCGCCCGAGCGCCAGGCCGCCGCGAGTGGCACCATGTGGTCGATGTCGAGGGCCTGCGCTTCGGTGAAGTCCTTGTCGTCGTACGGGCTGTGCCACGAGCCTGCGGTGATCTTGCAGTTGTCGGTGGCCTTGACGTCCTTGCCGTCGCGCTTGAGGACGACGTCGCGCGTGTCGCAGCCGCTGCCCTGGCCGGTCCAGTGCGTGAACTTCTGGCGGCTGTAGCCGGTCATCGGTCCGGCCGTCGCGACGGTCAGCGTGTCCAGCTCCGCGGTGCCGTTCCCGCTGCTGGTGCCGCTGCCGGTGCTGGCGCTGGCGCTGCTGCCGCTACTGGTGGCGGTCGGGCCCGACGTGGCCTGGGCATCGCCAGTGGTGGAGGAGACGTCGCAACTGCCGGCGCCGGTGAGCACCGTGGCGAGCGCGAGGGCGGTGAGGACGGCTTTGCCGTTGGAGAGGGGGCGCACGCCCCATACTCTGCGGCATCAGTGCCCGCGGCGCTCGGAAGACGCGCCCGTGTTGATCGTCACGGGCGCGTCTCATGTCCGACTATCCGCGGTTCACGGCGCTCAGCACGGCGCGCAGGGACGCGGTGACGATGTTCGCATCGACGCCGACGCCCCAGTACGTGGTGCCGTCGACGGAGCACTCGACGTACGCCGCGGCTTGCGCACCCTCGCCGGAGGTCAGCGCGTGCTCGGCGTAGTCCAGCACTCGCACGTCGACGCCGACATCGCCCAGGGCGCGCACGAACGCGTCGATGGGGCCGTTGCCGGTGGCGCTCACGGTCCGGGCGGCGCCGTCGGCGGTGATGTCCGCGGTCAGCGTGACCTTGCCGTCAACGGTCGCGGCCTCATACCCGGCGAGCGCGAACCGCCGGTCGTTGAAGTACTCGCCGGAGAAGATGTCCCACATCTGTTGCGGGCTGACCTCGCCGCCCTCGTCGTCGGTGTGCCGCTGCACGACGCCGGAGAACTCGATCTGCAGCCGGCGGGGCAGGTCGAGGTGGTGCTCGGACTTCATGACGTACGCGACGCCGCCCTTGCCCGACTGCGAGTTGACCCGGATGACGGCCTCGTAGGAGCGGCCCAGGTCCTTCGGGTCGACCGGCAGGTACGGCACGCCCCACGTGAACTGGTCGACGTCCACGCCGGCCGCCGCCGCGTCGCGGTTGAGGGCGTCGAAACCCTTCTTGATCGCGTCCTGGTGCGACCCGGAGAAGGCGGTGTACACCAGGTCGCCCGCGTAGGGGTGGCGCTCGTGAACGGGCAGCTGGTTGCAGTACTCGACGGTGCGCTTGATCTCGTCGATGTCCGAGAAGTCGATCTGCGGGTCGATGCCCTGCGAGAACAGGTTCAGCCCCAGGGTGACCAGGTCGACGTTGCCGGTCCGCTCGCCATTGCCGAACAGGCAGCCCTCGACGCGGTCGGCGCCGGCCATCATGCCCAGTTCGGCCGCGGCGACCGCGGTGCCGCGGTCGTTGTGCGGGTGCAGCGACAGTACGACCGAATCGCGGCGCGGCAGGTTGCGCGACATCCACTCGATCGAGTCCGCGTAGACGTTGGGGGTGGCCATCTCCACCGTCGCCGGCAGGTTGACGATCAGCGGGCGGTCCGGCGTGGGCTGCAGCACCTCGATGACCGCGGTGCACACCTCCAGCGCGTAGTCCAGCTCGGTGCCGGTGTAGGACTCGGGGGAGTACTCGTAGAAGATCTCGGTGTCGGGCGTGACCGCCTCGGCGTACTTCTGGCACAGCCGCGCGCCGGTCGTGGCGATGTCGGTGATCCCGGCCCGGTCCAGGCCAAACACCACGCGGCGCTGCAGCGTCGAGGTCGAGTTGTAAAAGTGCACGATGGCCCGGCGGGCGCCGACCAGCGACTGGAACGTGCGCTCGATCAGGTTGTCCCGGCACTGCGTCAGCACCTGGATCGTGACGTCCTCGGGGATCAGGTCCTGCTCGATCAGCGTGCGCACGAAGTCGAAGTCGGTCTGCGAGGCGGCCGGGAAGCCGACCTCGATCTCCTTGTAGCCCATGCGTACCAGCAGGTTGAACATTCGCCGCTTGCGCTCGACCGACATCGGGTCGATGAGCGCCTGGTTGCCGTCGCGCAGGTCCACCGCGCACCAGCGGGGTGCGACCGTGATCTCGTTACCGGGCCATTGCCGGTCGGTCAGCGGGACTGGGAACTGTTCGGAGAAGGGCCGGTACCGATGAATGGGCATGCGGCTGGTGGACTGGCGTGCGATTTCGGACATGCTCTGCCTGCTCCTGGGTTATCGCGCTGTGCGCGGAAGGTCTG
Source organism: Dactylosporangium sp. NPDC000555 (assembly GCF_040300025.1). Lineage (NCBI taxonomy): Bacteria > Bacillati > Actinomycetota > Actinomycetes > Micromonosporales > Micromonosporaceae > Dactylosporangium > Dactylosporangium sp. NPDC000555. The sequence continues at coordinate 130,010 of NZ_JBEPDB010000001.1, forward strand.
GTCTGGGACAGACCGGCAGGAGCGCAGACGCGCATCATCCCCGCGACGAGGTGCCGGCCTGAGGGGCCTCGTCGCGGCGACGAAGAAGAAGCGTCTGCCACATGTCAAGAGAGACCATACGCCCCCCATCCGGTACCGCGAAACCGGTCCCGTTCAGTGAGAGGTCTTCACCGACGGCGCGGTCGAGGGCGAACGCGACCCCGAGACGTCCGACTGCGCCGGCGCCGGCGGGGCCGCCGTGGTCATCGGCGGTCCGTCCACGACCGGGCCGGGCAGTGAGATCGTCGGCGGCGCCGCGACCACCTCGCCAGCGAGCGTGAGCTGCCCGAACGGTAACTTGGCCGCGGTGAGAATGCCGTTGTCGTTGTAGCAGAACGTGCCCGGATCGATCGGTGGCTGGATCGCGGTCACGCTCGGCTCCACCGAGAAGCAGGGCGCGGACGTGCCGGCCAGCGGGTCGCCCGCCGCGACCGACAGCGGGATCTGCCGGTCCAGCAGCACGTCGAGCCAGCTCACGAACACGTACTGAACCCTGGGGTCGATCGCGGCCGGCAGTCTCTTGCCGCTCGCGGCCACCTTGACGCAGTTGCCGGGCGGGTTGATCTGGCACTGGAACTGCCCGTCGGGCCGGTTCGCGATCGCCACGTCGGCGGTGCCGCCCAGCGCGCCGCCCTGGACGTCGACCCGCCAGGTGCGGTCGGTGGCGATGGAGACCAGGATCGAGCGGGGCGCCTTGTTCGGCACGGTCAGCGTGTACGCGGCGACGTAGCGTTGGTCCTTCGCGACCGCCACCCGCGCGGCGAGCATCCCGCGCGGGTCGGGCTGGGTCGGCGCAGGCGTGCGGGCCAGGCTGACCCCCGGATCCGGGGCGCCGGACGAACCGCAGGCGGCGACCAGCACACCGGTGAGCACGGCCAGCGCCGTGCCCGTGGTCACAGTGATCGCGTTATTCCCGACCCGACGCTCCCGCACCCGCGTATTCTCGCCCGGCGGGGCGGCCGGATCGTGGAACGCCACTCCCGAGGGGAACCTCACACCGGTACGCTCGGCTGCGTTGACCTCGCCCAAACGGGCGGATGAGGCCTGGAAGGAGCTCGACGGCGTGGCGCTGATCGTGCAGAAGTATGGCGGTTCGTCCGTCGCCAACGCCGAGCGCATCAAGCGCGTCGCCGAGCGGATCGTCGACACGCGAAAGGCCGGTCATGAGGTCGTCGTGGTGGTGTCCGCCATGGGCGACACGACCGACGAGCTGCTCGACCTCGCCTCGCAGGTGAGCCCCGTCCCGGCCGGCCGCGAGCTGGACATGTTGCTCACCGCCGGCGAGCGGATCTCCATGGCGCTGCTCGCGATGGCGATCAACAACCTGGGATTCGAGGCCCGCTCCTACACCGGCAGCCAGGCCGGCGTGATCACCACGTCGACGCACGGGCGCGCCCGGATCATCGACGTGACCCCGGGCCGGCTGCGCAGCGCGCTCGACGAGGGCGCGATCGCGATCGTCGCCGGCTTCCAGGGCGTCTCCCAGGACACCAAGGACATCACCACCCTCGGCCGCGGAGGCTCGGACACCACCGCCGTCGCGCTCGCCGCGGCGCTGAACTCCGACGTCTGCGAGATCTACACCGACGTCGACGGCATCTTCACCGCCGACCCCCGGGTGGCCAAGAACGCCCGGCACATCAAGCAGATCACCTACGAGGAGACGCTCGAGCTGGCCGCCTGCGGCGCGAAGGTGCTGCACCTGCGCAGCGTCGAATACGCGCGGCGCTTCTCGCTGCCGATCCACGTCCGTTCCTCGTACTCAACCGCAAACGGCACCATGGTCACCGGATCGATGGAGGACCTTTCCGTGGAGCAAGCGCTCATCACCGGCGTCGCGCACGACCCCAGCGAGGCGAAGATCACAATCGTCGGCGTGCCCGACCAGCCCGGCGTCGCCGCGCGGATCTTCCAGACGGTCGCCGCCGCGGAGACCAACATCGACATGATCGTGCAGAACGTGTCGACGGAGAGCACGGGGCGCACGGACATCTCCTTCACGCTGCCGAAGACCGACGGCGCGATCGCCAAGGCGGCCCTGGAGCGGATCAAGTCCTCGATCGACTTCAAGTCGATCCTGTTCGACGACCACATCGGCAAGGTCTCGCTCATCGGCGCCGGCATGCGCTCCAACCCGGGCGTCGCGGCCAAGCTCTTCGCCGCTCTCGCCGAGGCCGGCGTCAACATCGAGATGATCTCCACGTCGGAGATCCGGGTCTCGGTCGTGTGCCGCGACACCGACCTCGACGTCGCCGTCCGGGCCATCCACGACGCGTTCGAGCTGGGCGGCAACGAAGAAGCCGTGGTCTACGCGGGGACCGGAAGGTAGGTTCGTCCCCCATGGGCGGTCTGCCGAGCCTGGCCGTGGTCGGTGCGACCGGGGCCGTTGGCTCCGTGATGTGTGAGCTGCTCTCGTCCCGCAAGAACGTGTGGGGCGAGATCCGGCTCGTCGCCTCCAAGCGCTCGGCGGGCCGCAAGCTCACCGTGCGCGGGGAGGAGGCGCTCGTCCACGAGCTCACCCCCGAGGTCTTCGACGGCATCGACGTGGCCATGTTCGACGTGCCCGACGAGGTCTCCGCGGAGTGGGCGCCGATCGCCGTCTCGCGCGGAGCGATCGCCGTGGACAACTCGGGCGCCTTCCGCATGGACCCAGACGTGCCCCTCGTCGTGCCGGAGATCAACCCGGAGCAGGTGCGCAACCGCCCCAAGGGCGTCATCGCCAACGCCAACTGCACCACCCTCACGATGATCGTGGCGCTCGCGCCGCTGCACCGCGAGTATGGCCTGAAGGAGCTCGTCCTGGCCTCCTACCAGGCGGTCTCCGGCGCTGGCAAGGACGGCGTCGACACGCTGCTCGACCAGCTCAGCCGGGTCAGCGGCGACCGCGCGCTGGGCTCCCGCTCCGGCAACGTGCGCCAGGCCGTCGGCGACGATCTCGGTCCGTTCCCCGCCCCGCTGGCGCTCAACGTGGTGCCGTGGGCCGGCTCCCTGCGCGACGCCGGATGGTCCTCGGAGGAGCTCAAGCTCCGCAACGAGTCGCGCAAGATCCTCGGCCTGCCCGACCTCAAGGTCTCCGCCACCTGCGTGCGGGTCCCCGTGGTCACCGGCCACTCCGTCGCCGTGCACGCGGTCTTCGGCGCCGAGGTCGACGCCGAGGGCGCCCGCGAGGTCCTGCGGCACGCGCCGGGCGTGATCCTGGTCGACGATCCGGGGGCGGGCGAGTTCCCGATGCCGATCGACGCCGTGGGCACGGACCCGTCGTGGGTCGGCCGCATCAGGCGCTCGGTCGACGACCCCCGGGCGCTGGACTTCTTCGTGACCGGCGACAACCTGCGCAAGGGGGCGGCGCTGAACACCGCCCAGATCGCCGAGCTGCTCTCCACCGAGCTGCGCGCGGCCTAACCGCCCGCTCCGCACCACCGTGCAGTCCGGATGGCTGACGCGGGACGGGCGTCGAGCTTTGCGCACTTCTGGTGCACCAATACCCGACTTATCACCATATTTCTGGTCGCCCAGCGAGTCGGGCAATCGGTATATGTGAAGCGCATCTCGATTGACAGTTAGCAGCAAGTGGTAGTTACTCTCAAAATATGTCTGCTATCACTTCCAGCCGGCGCCGGTGGTGGGCGCTGGTCGCGATCGTGCTCAGCGCGCTCACGGTCGGGTTCGACACCACGATCCTCAACGTTGCGCTGCCCACGCTCGCGACCGCGCTCAACGCCGGGAACGACGACCTGCAGTGGATCGTCAACGCGTACGTGCTGGTGTTCGCCGGGCTGCTCCTGCCGATGGGCGCGCTCGGCGACCGCTACGGCCGCAAGCGCCTGCTGATGGCCGGTCTCGTGCTGTTCGCCGGCTCCTCGCTGATCGCCGTGTTCGCGAGCGGCTCCGGCCAGGTCATCGCCGCCCGCGCGCTCATGGGCGTCGGCGGCGCGATCCTCACCCCGATCACGTTGGCCGTGCTGCCCGTGATGTTCGAGCCGCACGAGCGCGGCAAGGCGATCTCCCTGGTCACCATGGGCATGGGCATCGGGCTGCCGCTCGGGCCGATCATCGGCGGTTACCTGCTGGAGCACTTCTGGTGGGGCTCGATCTTCGTGATCAACATTCCGGTCGCGCTGGTCGCGCTCGTGGCCGTCGGGCTGCTTGTGCCGGAGTCGAGGTCCTCCACGCCGAAGCGCGTCGACCTGATCGGCGCCGGGCTGTCCATGTTGGGCCTGGTTTCCGTGGTGTACGGCGTGATCGAGGCACCCACCCGGGGCTGGACGGACGCCCGCGTGCTCGTCGCCCTCGCCCTCGGCGCGGCCCTGCTCGCGATCTTCGCGCTCGTCGAGCGGCGCGCCGAGGCCCCGATGATCGACCTCCGGCTCTTCCGGAAGGCGCGCTTCGCCTGGGGTACCGCCGCGGGAACCATGGCGTCCTTCGCGCTCTTCGGCGTGCTGTTCATCCTGCCGCAGTACTTGCAGGCGGTCCGCGGCAACGACGCGCTCGGCGTCGGCCTGCGGCTGCTCCCGCTGATCGGCGGCCTCTTCGTCGGCGCGCCGCTGGGGGAGCGCATCGCGCACCTGACGGTGACCCGGCTGCCGGTGGCGGCCGGGCTGCTGATCGGCGCGGTCGGCCTGGGCCTGGGCGCCCGCACCGGCATCGAGTCCGGGTACGGCTTCGTGGCCACCTGGCTGGCGGTCGGCGGCCTCGGCGTCGGCCTGGCGCTGACCCCGGCGATGGACGCGGTGCTCGGCTCGCTGCCGCGCGACGAGGCCGGCTCTGGCACCGCGATCACGATGACCCTGCGCCAGGTCGGCGGCGCCCTGGGCGTGGCGCTGCTGGGCAGCCTGACCGCCGCTGTGTACCGCGACCGCCTGGCCGCCGCCCCCGAGGCCGCGAAGCAGTCGATCTCGGCCGCCGTCGCGGTCGCCGCGCGCACCGGCGACCAGGCGCTCGCGTTGTCGGCGCACTCGGCGTTTCTGGCCGCGATGAGCGCGGTACTGCTGGCCTGCGCGGCCATCGCCGTGGTGGGTGCGGTGCTGGTGGCGCTGTTCCTGCCGAGTGCGCAGCCGGCCGCCGGTGCGGAAGAATCGGTTGATGAGCTCACCAGGGTTACGTGAACGCAAGAAGCAGAAGACCCGCTGGGCGATTCAGGAGCACGCCGTGCGCCTGTTCGCCCAGCAGGGCTACGACGCGACCACGGTGGAGCAGATCGCGGAGGCCGCCGAGATCTCGCCGAGCACGTTCTTCCGATACTTCAAGACCAAGGAAGACGTGATCATCCAGGACCGCTACGACGAGCTCATGGCGGAGGCGATCCGCGCCGCGCCGCCGGACCTGGCCCCGCTCGAGGTGATGCGCCGCTGCTTCGTCGACGCATTCGCCTCGGTCGGCCCGGATGAGGCCGAGCAGGTCCTGCAGCGCGCGAGGCTGCAGTTCACCGTGCCGGCCCTGCGGATGCGAGCCCTGGACAGCATGCAGGACTCGATCCGCTACCTGGCGGCCGCGCTCGCCGACCGCCTGGGCCGCCCGAAGGACGACTTCCGCTGCCAGGCGTTCGTGGGCGCGTGCGTGGGCGCCATGATCAACGCTCTGATCGCCTGGGTCCAGGACGGCGAGAACACGGACGACGTGCTGGCGATGATCGACGAGGCGCTGTCGGTGATCGCCGAGGGGCCATAGATCTTCCAGTCAGGCCAACACGTCGTCAGCATCGGTGATCGTGTAGGCATACCCCTGCTCCGCGAGGAACCGCTGCCGATGCGCCGCATATTCCGTGTCGATCGTGTCCCGGGCGACGACCGTGTAGAAGTGCGCCTGCCGGCCGTCCGCCTTGGGCCGCAGCACCCGCCCCAGCCGCTGCGCCTCCTCCTGCCGTGATCCGAACGTCCCCGACACCTGGACCGCCACGGCGGCCTCGGGCAGGTCGATCGAGAAGTTGCCGACCTTGGAGATCACCAGCGTCTTGAGCTCCCCGTTTCGGAACGCGTCGAAGAGCCGCTCCCGCTCCCTGTTGGTGGTCGAACCCTGCACGATCGGCGCCTCGAGGAACTCCCCGAGCTGGTGCAACTGATCGATATAGCCGCCGATGACCAGAATCTGGTCGTCCTTGTGCCGGTCGATCAGCGCGCGCACCACCGGCAGCTTGGTCCGCGCGGTGGCGGCCACCCGGTAGCGCTCCTCCGGCTCCGCGACGGCATACGCCATCCGCTCGGCGTCGGTGAGGGTCACCCGCACCTCGACGCACTCGGCCGGCGCGATCCAGCCCTGCGCCTCGATGTCCTTCCATGGCGCGTCATACCGCTTCGGGCCGATGAGCGAGAACACGTCGCCCTCGCGGCCGTCCTCGCGCACGAGCGTTGCGGTCAGCCCCAGCCGGCGGCGGGCCTGCAGGTCGGCGGTGAACCGGAAGATCGGGGCCGGCAGCAGGTGGACCTCGTCGTAGACGACCAGGCCCCAGTCGCGGGCGCTGAAGAGATCCAGGTGCGCGAACGTGCCACCACGGCGGGTCGTCAGCACCTGGTAGGTCGCGATCGTGACCGGCCGGATCTCCTTGCGCTCGCCGGAATACTCACCGATCTCCGCGTCGGTGAGGCTGGTGCGCGCCAGCAGCTCGCGCTTCCACTGCCGCCCGGCGACCGTGTTGGTGACCAGGATCAGCGTCGTCGCCTTCGCTTCGGCCATCGCCGCGGCGCCAACCAGCGTCTTGCCGGCGCCGCAGGGGAGCACGACCACGCCCGAGCCGCCGGCCCAGAACGACTCGACCGCCTCGCGCTGATAGGAGCGCAGGACCCAGCCGTCCTCCGCCAGGCTGATCGGGTGCGCCTCACCGTCGACGTAGCCGGCGAGATCCTCCGCCGGCCAGCCCAGCTTCAGCAGTGCCTGCTTGAGCCGGCCCCGCTCGGAGGAGTGCACGATGATCGTGTCGGCGTCGATCTGGGCGCCGAGCATCCCGGCGAGCTTCTTGCTCTTCGACACCTCGATCAGCACCGCCCGGTCGGAGGCGTGCAGGACCAGGCCGTGGACCGGGTCGTTGAGCAGCTGGAGCCGCCCATACCGATCCATGGTCTCGGCGATGTCGACGAGCAGCGCGTGGGGCACTGGGTAGCGCGAGAAGCGCAGCAGCGAGTCGACCACGCTCTCGGCGTCGTGGCTCGCGGCGCGCGCGTTCCACAGCCCGAGCGGGGTCAGCCGGTAGGTGTGCACATGCTCGGGCGAGCGCTCGAGCTCGGCGAACGGCGCGATGGCCATGCGGCAGGCCTGGGCGTCGGGGTGGTCGACCTCGAGCAGGAGGGTCTTGTCGGACTGGACGATCAGCGGACCTTCAGGCACCGGACCAGTGTCGCATGCGGGTATGACAGTTCCCGGATAATGGGAAGGATGCACGCCGATGCAACCGGACTAGGGGTCGTACGCGTTTTGACCATGGACGGTCTGGCGGCCGTTCGCCGCGGAGCCGGGCGTGCGCGTTCGGCGATCGTCAGCAGTCGGCACGCCCGCAAGCGCGCCGGGATCGGACGGTCGAATCAGTTCGGGGGCGGGCGCGTCGTCCGATCCGGGCTCCGCGGGGGTCGGGAGCGCTCACGACCGACGCTCAGGCGTCGGCCTCCGGAATGGCCCCCGTGATCCGGTGCAGCGCGAACGTGTGCAGCATCTCCGTGCGCTCGTCCTCGGCGCGCAGGTAGCCCGAGCCCATCGAGACCGGCCTGACCAGCCGCGATGCCGTGGCCCCGTGCGCGTCGACGTAGCCGACCCAGACCCGCGTCTTGTCCCGCAGTGCCTGCTGCAGCACCTCGAGGGCCTCGGTGTGCGACGCGCTCGACGCCCCGTCGGAGCGCACGGTCACCGGCGCCCGCCGGGCGGCCCGGGCCGCGGCGTCGCCCCGGCGGATCTGCTCGATCACCCCGGCCAGCCGCGGCGCCGACAGCCGCACGCTCGTGGCCGGGTCCTCCACTCCGCGGGCGGCCCACGTCGGCCGCGGCGCCCCCCGCCGGACCTTCGGCCTGGTCAGCACCGCGGCGCCGGTCGCGTCCTCCTGCACCGGCGGATAGCCCGCCTCGCGCAGCGCCTCCAGCAGGCGGGCCGGGGTGTGGCGGCAGGCCAGGACCGTGGGCGCCAGGCGGCGCAGGCCCAGCGCCTGCAGGCGCCGGTCGGCGAGCACCTCGGCGATGACCGACTCGTCGTCGCTGCGCACGTAGGAGTTGGCCGAGCCGATCCGAATGCCGCCGTGCCGGCGGGCGACGTCGTCGATGAGGTACGTCAGCGTCTGCGGCACCGGCGTGCGGGACCGCCGCGCGAGCAGCGCGTGCAGGTCGGCGGCCGAGTAGCCGGAGTCCAAGCTGCGGCGCACCGTGTCCGTGGTGATCCGGTAGACGCTGGCCGACTCCTGCCGGCCCAGCAGCTCGAGCTCGCCGGCGAGGGTCGGCTCCGGCGGGCCCGGGACGATCACGGAGAGGTCGGCCTGCAGCAGCACGTGGTCGACCGGCGAGGGCAGCAGCGTGTCGAGCAGCGCCGCCGAGCCGGCCATCGCGTATCCCTCCGGCGCCGCGATCCCCAGCGGGTCGTCCGGGTCGAGGCCGTCGGACAGCAGCTCCTCCAGCAGCAGCCGGCCGTAGCTCGTCAGCCCGTTGAAGCCGGTCAGGCCCAGGAACGCGGCCTCGGCCAGGCTGGCCTCGATGCCCGCCGAGGCGCCCCGGCTGATGCGCCGCGGCGCGCGCCACGCCAGCGTCTCCACCACGGCGGACGGCGCCGCGCTCTGGCCCGGCGCCAGGTCGGCGAGCACCTGCAGCCCGGCCCGGCGCTGCGCCGGCGCGCCCGGCCGGGACAGCTCCGGTGCGAGGGCGTTGATCGGCCGGTCGCGGTCGTCGCGCTGTCCCACCAGCGCCGGGGCGCGAGTCATGGTCAGCCAGGCGACCGCGAGTCGGTGCCAGCGGGCCGCGATGCCACCCGCCCGCCAGGCGTCATACGCCACCGTGGGCATGAACACGCTCTCGATCCGCTTGTTGTCGATGAGCTCCTCGCCGACGAGACCGGCCGCGGTGACGACCTCCGCCAGCAGCGCCGCCTGCGGCTCGTCCACTCCGACGGACTTGGCGTAGCGACGCAGCTCCCGGACGCCGAGGCCGCCGGAGCGCAGTACGGACGGCGGCTCCTGGCCGATGCTCTCGATCAGCGCCTCGGCGTTGCGCACCAGCTCCAGGACCTGCCCCGCGCCCGCGCGGTCGAGCTGGGCGGGCTCGCGCTGCGGGGTGTCCATCGGCGGCGGGTCGGGGTGCAGCTGGCCCAGCGGCCCCGCGTCGCGGCGCAGCACGAGCGAGACCTCGACCGGCAGTTCCACGGCGTCGCGCCCGACCGAGACCAGCAGGTGGCGGTCGACGAGCCAGCGGATCGGCGAGTCGGAGTCGGGCCGCAGGCTGGCGGCGGCGACCGTGCCGACCGGTGGCCCGGCGGCGAGCCGGTCGAGCACCGCCCGGGCGCCCGGCGGGGCGGCCAGCAGCGTGCGGCGCAGCCCGGCGGCGTCGGCGGCCAGCGCGCCCGCCATCGGGTCGAGCTCCTCGGCGGGGCGGCCCAGCCCGGCCGGATACGGCGAGCAGACCTCCTCCACGGCGCCGACGATGCGCAGGGCCGGGTCCGGCCCGAACACCACGGCGTAGGCGCGCAGCTGGTCGACCGCCGCGCGCACCCGCGCCGCCTCCAGCCCGGACTGCGCGGTCAGCGCCAGCACCGCCTCGATCGAGGAGGTGTGCCCCACCCGCGTGTACCGCAGGGCGTCGAGGATCTCCAGCGTGAACTGGTCGAGCGCGTCGAGCGCCCGGGCGACGGCCACCCGGGACTGCGCGCGGTGCGCCAACGCCGAGAAGTCGGCCGGCGGCGGGATGACCAGGTCAGGACGTAACCGGATGAGCGCCATCAGCTCCCTGTCGGACAGGGCGCGTAAATGGTCGGCCAGCGAAGTCGTCGTCATCTCGCCTCATACGCTAACCGCATTGTCTGACAAAAGAGGGCGGGCCCGGTGGGCCCGCCCTCGATGTGCTTACGATGTGCTACTTCAGGCCGCCGCTCACCGCGGTGATCAGCTCACCGTTGGCGGTGTCGCCGGAGAGCTCCCAGACGAACGCGCCGCCGAGGCCCTGCGTCTTCGCGTAGCCCATCTTGCCGTTGATGGTGGCCGGGGTGTCGTAGCTCCACCAGTTGCTGCCGCACTTCGCGTACGCCGTGCCGGCGATCGTGCCGGTCGACGGGCAGGTGTTCTTGAGGACCTTGTAGTCCTCGATGCCCGCCTCGTACGTGCCGGGCGCCGCGCCGGTCGCGGTGCCGCCGGGCGCGGCCTGGGTGACGCCGGTCCAGCCGCGGCCGTAGAAGCCGATGCCCAGCAGGATCTTGTTGGACGGGACGCCCTTGCTCTTGAGCTTCGAGACGGCCGCCTCGGCGCAGAAGCCGGCGGTCGGGATGCCCGAGTAGCAGCTCAGCGGCGAGTGCGGGGCGGTCGGGCCCTGCGCGTTGAAGGCGCCGAAGTAGTCGTACGTCATCGGCATGAGCCAGTCGAGGTTCGAGATCGCACCCGCGTAGTCGGTGGCGTCGATCTTGCCACCGTTGGAGCCGTCGGCCGTGATGGCCGCGGTCACCAGCGAGCTGGAGCCGAACTTGGCGCGCAGCGCCGCGACGACGTTCTTGAACGCGTTCGGGCCGCTGGTGTCACACTGCAGGCCACAGGCGTTCGGGTACTCCCAGTCGACGTCGATGCCGTCGAACACCCCGGCCCAGCGCGGGTCCTTGACCAGGTTGTAGCAGGAGTTCGCGAACGCGGTCGGGTTCTGCGCGGCCTGCGTGAAGCCGCCCGACCAGGTCCAGCCACCGAACGACCAGATGACCTTCAGGCCCGGGTTCCTCGCCTTGAGCTTCTTCAACTGGTTGAAGTTGCCCCGCAGCGGCTGGTCCCAGGTGTCGGCGACGCCGTCGACCGACTCGGCCGCGGTGAACGCCTTCTCGTAGTCCGCGAAGCTGTCACCGATCGAGCACTGCCCGTTGGTGGTGTTGCCGAACGCGTACAGGATGTGGGTCAGCTTCGACGCCGAGCCGCTCGTCTCGATGTTCTTCACCTGGTAGTTGCGGCCGTAGACGCCCCACTCGGTGAAGTACGCGACGACCTTCTTGTTCCCCACGGGCGGGTTCGAGGTCGGAGGGTTCGAGGTCGGGGGGTTGGAGGTCGGCGGCTTCGACGAAGGCGGGTTGGAGCTGGGCGGGTTGGACGTCGGCGGCTTGCTGGTCGTCGGCGACGTCGTCGGGTTGCCGCCACTACAGGCCACGCCGTTGATCTTGCAGTTGATCGGCGGCTTGGCGCCGGCGCCGTTCATGCCCCAGCTGAACGTGGCACCCGCGGCGAGCGTCGGGGACCAGGACTTGTTCGTGGCGACGTAGTGCTGACCCGTGCGGGTCACCTCGGCGTCCCAGAAGCTGGTGATCGAGCCGCCCGCGGGCAGGTCGAACTCAAGCGTCCATCCGTTGATCGCGCTTGCGGTGCCGTTGGTGATCTTGTAGCTGGCGCCCCAGCCGGAGCCCCAGTCCTGGTCGACCGTGAAGGTGGCGCTGAGGGTGCCGGCGGCGTTGGCGTTGGTGGTGACGACAGGGACGACGGCCGTGGCCGCCGCCAACGCGGCGGCGACGATGAGGCCGTTGCGGACGGATCGTTTCATCGCGTCTCCTGGATGATCCCTTAGGAAACTTTCCTAAAAGTATCCGTGACGCTAGTGGCAGAGGTCTCACTTCGTCAATAGGAGATCAGCGCGTCTCTCGATGGCATACCCACTGTGACCTGGGCATCCTTAAAGGTGTCTCAACAACCGGTTGTCATTGGCTTTGACCTTGACATGACGCTCCTCGACACCAGGCGGGGAATCGCCGCGACCTGGCGGGCGCTCACCGAGCGTACCGGCGTCCACGTCGACGCCGACCTCGCGGCCAGCCGCCTGGGCCCGCCGCTGCGCCAGGAGATGTCCGAATGGTTTCCCTTCGAGCGGATCGAGGAGGCGATCGGCATCTACCGCTCGCTCTATCCCGACCACGCCATCGCGCCCTCGGTCGCTCTGCCGGGGGCAGAACAAGCCCTGGATGCGGTACGCCAGGTGCCCGCGCGAATCGCCGTCATCACCTCGAAGCTCGGGCGACTCGCCGAACTGCATCTCGCATATCTGGGCATTTCGGTCGACAAGGTGTACGGCGACGCCTTCCACGCCGGAAAGGCCCGGGTCCTGCAGGACATTGGCGCCGCCCTCTACGTCGGCGACCACGTGGCCGACATGCAGGCCGCGGCCCTGGCCGGCATCCCGGCCGTCGGCGTCACCTCGGGCCCATGCTCCGCGGAGGACCTCCACGCCGCGGGCGCGACCGTCGTTTTCGAGGACCTACGCCCGTTTCCGGCGTTTCTCAAAGGCGTGATCTCGGTTGGCCGGGCCGTTTCCGGTGACTAGCCTTGGTGTGCAATCCCGGCGTGCCATTTACGGCTCCGGGACGGGTCCGACACTGGGGAGCAGGGCAGCGTGCCGACGGGTCGAGTGAAGTGGTACGACCAGGAGAAGGGTTTCGGGTTCCTCACCAGCGACGACGGGGGCGACGTCTTCGTGCACAAGGCGGCCCTGCCGTCCGGCGTGGGTGAGCTGAAGACCGGTCAGCGGGTCGAGTTCGGGGTGGTCGAGAGCCGCAAGGGCAGCCAGGCGTTGCAGGTGAAGCTGCTCGACGCGCCGCCTTCGGTGGCCGAGGCCCGGGCGGTGGCGAGCCGGCGCGCGCCGGAGGAACTGCATGGCCTGATCGAGGACATGATCAAGGTGCTGGAGGCGAAGATCCAGCCCGACCTGCAGCGCGGCCGCTTCCCGGATCGCAAGACGTCCCGCACGGTTGCCGAGGCCGTGCACCTGGTGGCCCGGGAGCTCGAGGTCTGATCTCGGCCTGTTCGCCGCTCGCCGCATGAAGAAGGGCCCGCGCCCGCCGGGCCCTTCTGTCGCGTGCGTGGGTGCGTCCCGGCAGGTAACGGATCTCACACCGGCGTTTACGCTCCGACGAGCGGCGTAGCGGGAACCAGCCCTTCGGCCGCGGCCCGGTTCAGCAGCGTGTCGACCGCCGCATGGCCGTCGGGCCCGAGCGAGGCGGTGAACTCGTTCACGTACAGCGCGATGTGCTGCTCGACGACCGCCTGCTCCATCTCCTGCGCGTGCTCGAGCACGAACTCCCGGCTGGCGCGCGGGTTTTCCCAGGCCAGCCGCACCGACTCCTTGATCCAGGCGGTCGCCTGCTCGGGGTCGACCCGGTCCCGGTGCGCGATGATCGCCCCCAGCGGGATCGGCAGCCCGGTGTCGTTCTCCCACCACTCCCCGAGATCGGCGAGCGCGTGCAGCCCATACCGCTGGTACGTGAACCGCGCCTCGTGAATCACCAGCCCGGCATCGAACCGCCCGGCCGCGACCGCGGGCATGATCTCGGCGAAGGGCACGATCTCGACGCTCGCCGGCGGGTCTCCGGCCGACCAGAGGCGCATCAGCAGGTATGCGGTGGTCCGGTCCCCCGGCACCGCCACGCTCTTGCCCCCGAGTGACTTGATCGACTGATCCTTGACCAGTACCAGCGGCCCGCACCCGCGCCCGAGCGCCCCGCCGCACGGCAGCAGCGTGTACTTGTCGAGCAGCCACGGCAGCGCCGCGTAACTGACCTTGACGAGGTCGAATTCCCCGTTCAACGCCGCGGTGTTGGTGACGTCGACATCGGCGAAGGTCACGTCGAAGTCGGGCGCCCCGGACACCAGCCCGTGCGTGAGCGCGTGGAAGACGAAGGTGTCGTTCGGACACGGCGAGAAGGCAAGGGAAAGCGTCACAAATCCGAATCTAGACCTTGCGGCCGGGCCCGCACGCCGAGTAAAGAATCCCCCGGTGTGACCCTCGCGACTCTCCGCCCATCGCCACGCGGACGCGCGAACTTGGGTCGAGCCGCAGCTCACGAAACCCCGTCGGTGACCACGGAGCGCGACGACACCGACCGTCCCCACCCGACACCGGCCGCGTTCGTTCAGGCTCGACCCGGACCGTGCAGCCGGGCACGACGGTCAGTGGCTGCCGAGGGTGGCGAAGGCGTCCCGGAGCGTCGACAGGGCCTGCGGGATGCGCCACGCGGCACGGTCCCGGGGCCCCACGGCGTTGGAGATGGTGCGGATCTCGCCGAATGCGGTGGTCGGCCACAGGCGGGCCGCGGTGGCGACGCCGAAGCCCTCCATGGCCTCGGCCACCGCGTCCGGGTGGCGCTTCTCGACGAACTCCTTCGCGCGGCCTGTCCCGGTCACCGTCGAGACCGTCAGCACAGGGCCACCGACGGCCTCGGGGAGGGCCTGGCGGAGCATCCGCAGCAGCGCCGGGTCGGCATCGTGCCGCGACGCCCCGAAGCCGAGCTCGTCGACGCTCTGGAACCCGTCCGGGCCGCCGGCCCCCAGGTCGGCCGCGATCGACTCAGTGCCGACGACCAGGCCGCCGATCTCCACCCGGCCCGCGAATCCGCCCGCGATCCCGGCGGACAGGACCACGTCGAACGGCGCTCCCCGCTGCACCGCGACGGTCAGGAACTGCGACGTCACCGCCGCCGCGGCCGCCGGACCGACACCGCACGCGGCCACCACCACGGGCGCGCCGGCATCGAGCGCGTCGGGCGCCTGCTCGTCGATGCCGAGCCCGGCGAGGACCGTGTTCTGTTCGATCTCGACCGCCGTCACGATCAACGCCCGCCCGTATCCCAGCAACCGCCTCACCGCTCGTCCTCCAGCCGGGCCGTCGGGTCGGTGCCCGAGGGCCGATACAGCGTGTATCCCGGCGGCGCCAGCGGCGATGTGCTGTCCTCCACGTCGACCGCGGGCATCTTGCGGGTAGCCGTCGGCTTGGCCGCCGTCGGCTCGATCGCCGTCGGCTCGGCCGTGTCCCGCTCGGCCGTGTCCCGCCGGCGCCGCCACCCGAAGCGCCGCTGCCCGCCGTCGTCGCCCGGCGTGCCCTGGCCGGTCGCCGCCGTGGCCGCGGCGGGCCGGGGAACGGTGGTGGCCTCCTCGGCGGGCATCCGCGCGGTCGGCGCCGTTCGCCCGCCCGAGCCGGCCCCGGAGCTCGCGGGGGCCCCGGAGGTCGAGGTGCCTGCGGCACCGGACCGGGCGGCGGGCATCGCGGCCGTCGTCGCATCGGAAGCGGCCACGTCCGGTGGCGCCCCGCTCAGGCGCTCCTTGCGCAGGACCACGGCCGAATACAGCGCCCGGACCGTGCCCAGCGTCGCGAACGCCGCGGCCACCAGCAGCCCCCACGACCCGCCGAACGGTATGAGCCCGACCGCGCCGCCCAATACCCATGCGATCATGAGCAGCGTCTCGGAGTGGGCGAACGCGCTCGCCCGCACCTGCTCGTCGATCCGCTCCTGGATCGAGGCGTCCACGGCGAGCTTGGCCAGGCCGCTGGCGACGGCGGTGAGCAGGCAGAGCAGCGCCACGGCCCCGAGCGAGCCACGGTAGGCGGCGATGATGGCGACGAACGCGGCGAGCACGATGCCGATCGCCTGGAGCAGCGCCGGGCGATGGATGCGCAGCCGGGTGCCGATCGCGGTGGCCAGGAACGAGCCGACCCCGAGCGCGGCCGCCACCACCACGACCGCCGCCTGCTGGGAGAGCTGCCAGACGGCGAAGTCGACCGGGAGCGTGCCCTCCTTGATGGCGAATGCGAGATACAAGGTCAGGAATCCATAGAGGCCCCGCAGCGTGGCGCTGCCGATCAGGGCGGCAACGACCACGCGCCCGCTGAGGATCTTCACGCCGCGCCGGCCCATTGGTCGCAGGATGCGTGGCATCGTCTCGGGCGGATCGGAGTCGGCGCGCGGGGGCAGCCGCAGCGCGGTGACCATGGCGTAGAGGAAGACGAGGATCGACACCCGCAGCGGCCACTGCGGTCCGAACTGACCGGCGAACAGGCCGATGGGCAGCACGACGGCGCCCGCCAGCGTGCCGAACACCGAGGCCCGGGCGCCGGCCTCGGACAGGCCCAGGCCGGGCGGCAGCACGCGGGGCACAGCGGCGCTGCGGGCCACGCCATAGGCGCGGGACAGCACGAGCATGCCGAACGCGGCTGGATACAGCGCCCAGCCGGTGAGGTGCTCGGAGAGCACGAACGCCAGGAACGCGCGCCCCAGCATCGTGACGGCCAGCGCGTATCGCCGGCCGTGACGGAACCGGTCGAGGATGGGCCCGACCACCGGCGCGAGCAGCGCGAACGGCAGCATCGTCACGATCAGGTAGAGCGCCACGCGCCCGCGGGCCTCCCCGGCGGGCACCGAGAAGAAAATGGTCCCGGCGAGACCCAGCGCGACCAGGGTGTCTCCCGCGCAGGATGCGGCGTGCAGGTCGAGCAGGCGGAGCATGCCCGTCTCGCCGCCGGCTCCGCGCTCGCGCACGCGCAGCAGGTTGCGCCCGAGGAAACGGCCCGCCCTGGTCGTGCCGACGGCGGCGACCCGCGCCGCGCGCACGGTGGTGACCATGGTCTGTGCCACTCCTCGAATCACGGACATGCCACCATCCTGAACCATCGGTACGACAGTTTCGGGGCACGCCGGGCCCACCGTGCTCGATAGGCGTGGCGATGAGGAAGAATGGTGGTGTGACTGCCTCGACTGCACCCGCGCGCGGAAGCGGCCGCGCCGCCAAGCTCGACCAGGTCCTGGCGGACGCCGTCGAGACGGCGCTGCGGGGACTCGACGTGGTCGATCCCGATCACATCGGCGCGCATCTGGGCGCTGTTGCCGAGGGCGATCGGCTCGTCACGCACTTCTTCGAGTGTGGCCTGCCCGGCTATCGCGGCTGGCGCTGGGCCGTCACCGTAACCCGCATTCCTCGCAGCCGGCAGGTCACGATCTGCGAGTCGACGCTGCTGCCCGGCCCCGAAGCGCTGCGCGCACCCGAGTGGGTGCCCTGGCAGGAGCGCCTCCAGCCAGGCGACCTCGGCGTCGGTGACCTGCTGCCGACCCCGCCCGACGACCCGCGGCTCACGCCGGGGTATCTCCAGTCCGACGACCCCGCGGTCGAAGAGGTCGACTGGGAGCTCGGCCTCGGCCGCGCCCGCGTGATGTCGCGCGAGGGCCGCTCGGAGGTGGCCCAGCGTTGGTATGACGGCGAACGCGGTCCCAATGCCGCGATCTCCGTCGCCGCCCCGTCGTCGGCGCGCTGCGGCTCGTGTGGGTTCTACCTGCAGCTCGCCGGATCGCTGCGGCAGGCGTTCGGCGTGTGCGGCAATGAGTATGCGCCCGACGACGCCCAGGTCGTCTCGGTCGACCACGGCTGCGGCGCGCACTCCGAGGTCCTGGTCGAGCAGGTGCAGGCGGTCGACGAGCTGCCGACGGTCTTCGACGACAGCGAGGTCGAGCAGGTCGCCGTGAGCCACGCGCCGGGCTCGGTCGACGGCGACGAGCCGGCCGAACCCTATGGGCACGGCTGAGCCCGACTACACGGAGCGACCGTCCCGCATGCGCGGTGCGGTCGTCTGGCGCAGGGGCGTGCGGGAGGCCGGCACGAGCCGCATCCTTCCCGATGGCTGCATGGACGTCATCCACTGCGACGGTGAGCTCTTCGTCGCGGGCCCGGACACGTCCAGGCCGAGCCGGCGGTAGAAGGCGAGCGAGCGCGGCATGTCGGCGACGACGATGCCGATGACGTTGAGTCGAAGTGCCATGTGCCCCACGCTAGGGCGCGGTGGGGCTGTCCGTCTTGAACGAATCGGACGCCACCCGGGCCCGGCGCCGCCGGTTCCGGTCGTGCACGACCATCGTGAGCAGGCCGGGGATGCCCCACAGGGCGCCGGCGATCGCGATGCCGAACCAGCTGCCATGTCCGGCCTTCGCGAGCTCGTCGCGGAACGGCAGCATGATCAGCGCGGCGATGATCCACAGCGCGATGCCCACGACGGCGAACGGCACCATCGGCGGGTCGAGCGGCTTGGGCGGCGTGGGCACGCCGATCACGGTACCTGGCTGGCGCCGTCCGCCGCAGGCCCCGGGTGATTGACGGCACAGGTCGTTAGCCATGCTCATTAGGTAAGCTAACTAATGTGATGGTTCGCGTACGGAAACTCGCGGCCGCCCAGCTGGCGGCGGCGCTGCGGGACAGCATCACCCGGCTGAACCGGCGCCTGCGCCAGGCCAGGCCCATGGGAGATCTCACGATCACCCAGCTGTCCGCGCTGACGAGCCTCGAGCTCGCCGGCGCACTCACGCCGCGTGAGCTCGCCGAGATCGAGCGCGTGCAACCGCCGACCCTCACCAAGATCGTCGCGAAGCTGGAGGACCGCGGTCTCGTCCAGCGCTCGCCGCACCCGACCGACGGCCGGCAGGTCATCCTCGCCGCCAGCGAGTCGGGCCGCGCGGTCGTCGCCGAGCACCGCCGCAGCCGCGACGAGTGGCTCGCCAAGCAGCTCATGGCCCTCACACCGGAGGAGCGTGAGGTGCTGACCAAGGCCGCCGAGATTTTGGGGAGGATCGGACGGAGCGCATGAGCGGTACCACGTTCGGCTCATTGAAGGTTTACAACTACCGACTGTTCACCATCGGCCAGCTCGTCAAGCTCCTCGGCACGTGGATGCTGTTCACCGGGCAGGACTGGCTGGTGCTGCAGTTGTCGGGCAACTCGGCGTCCGCACTGGGTGTCGTGACCGCCCTGCAGTTCGCGCCGGTGCTGTTCCTTTCGCTGTACGGCGGACAGCTGGCCGACCGATTCGACAAGCGGCACCTGCTGCTGCTGGCGAACGCGGCGTCGGCGCTGGTGGCGACCCTGCTGGGCGCCTTGGTGCTCACCGGCGTGGTCACGCTCTGGTGGGTCTACGTCACGGCCGCCCTCTTCGGCATGATCAGCGCCATCGAGACCCCGGTGCGCCAGGCGTTCGTCTCCGAACTGGTCGCCAAGGAGCTGCTGCCCAACGCGCTGTCGCTCTCGTCCGCGACGTTCAACACCGCCCGCATCGTCGGCCCCGCGGTCGCCGGTCTCGTCATCGCCGCCCTACACGACAAGACGGGCCCGATCTTCCTGCTCACCGCGTTGCTGTGCATCGCTCCGCTGATCTGCCTGGCCCGCATGCGCGCCGCTGAGCTGTTCCGCGCCGAGCGCGTCGCGGTCGCGGCGAGCGAGGCCCGCACGATCGACGGCCTGCGGTACGTCTGGCGCCGCCCCGACCTGAGCCTGGCCATCCTGCTGGTGCTGATCGTCGGCCTGTTCGGGTTCAACTTCCAGCTGACCCTGGCCGTGCTGGCGAAGGTCGAGTTCCGGGTCGACGCGAAGTACTTCGGCATGCTCTCCACCGCCATCGCGCTCGGCGCTCTGATCGGCGCGCTGGCCAGCTCCCGCCGCCGCAGCCGCCCGTCGGTCTACCTGGTGCTCGCCGCGGCCATCCTGTTCGCCGGCTTCGAGACGCTGGTCGGCTTCGCCCCGTCGTTCGTGGTCGCGGTGATCCTGCTCATCCCGACCGGCTTCTTCATGATCTACTTCGCCCAGGCGGCGAACCAGCGCGTCCAGCTCGGCGTCGACGCCGCGTTCCGGGGCCGGGTGATGGCCCTGTACGTCCTGGTGTTCCTCGGCAGCACCCCCATCGGCTCGCTGATCATCGGCTGGTGCGCCGAGCGGTTCGGACCCCGTTCGGGCCTTTGGACCGGTGGCCTGGTGTCGCTGATCGCCACCGTCGCCCTGGGCGTGCTCCAGCTGCGCCGGGTCGGCGGTCGCATTCACGTCGGCCTCCGTCCCCGCCCGCACATGCGGGTGCACGAGCGCACCGCGGGTGTCCCGGCGGTACGTCCGGCGGTGCGTTGATTTTTCTGTCGTACCCGTGTGGTTGAGTCACGGGCATGGAGCGATCACGTCTGCTGCAGTGCCTGGCCACCGACTACATGCGCCTGCGCGATATCGCCGGCACAGGCCTCACCGCCCCGGTGCCCAGTTGTCCGGGCTGGACCGTGACAGACCTCGTCCGGCACGTCGGACAGGTCTACCTGCACAAGGCGATGGTCATGCAGACGGGCGCGTGGCCCGCCTCCTGGCCCCCGCCCGAAACGGTTACGGAGCACCCGATCGCCCTGCTCGACCGGGCCTACGGCGCGGTCACCCACGAGTTCTCGCGTCGCGGCGACACGGACCCGGCCCTCACCTGGCACGCCCCGGACCAGACGGTCAGGTTCTGGATTCGCCGCATGGCCCAGGAGTCGGTCATCCACCGCCTCGACGCCGAGCTGGCGCTGCGCGCCGACTCCGACCCCATCCCCGACGATCTGGCGGTGGACGGCATCGACGAGGTGCTGCGCCTCTTCGTCGGCTACGGCTCCCACGCCTGGCGCGAGGACTTCACCGAGGTCCTGGCGTCGGCGAAGGGCCGCACGGTCCGCGTGCAGGTCGCCCCGCGCGGCCCCGCGTGGCTGATCCGCACCGATCCCGACGGCGCCACAGTCACCTCAGGAACCACCCCGGCCTCCGCCGACCAGCCCACGACGCCCGACGCGTCGGTAACGGGCGATCCAGCCACCCTGCTGCGGTGGCTATGGGCACGCGAATCGACCCCATTGACCGATGCGCACGTGTCGATCGAGGTGGAGGGTGACGGGGAAGCCATCAAGGAACTCCGAGCCATGTTGGTGGCCTCGACGCAGTAGTCGCCGCGACCCGGCCGGCCCTCAGGACGGCTCGTGGTGACGATCGAGCCGCGTTCCGGCCTTGCCTCGGCCGCCGCGGTCGCGGACAGCGGTGAGGCCGGGCAGGCGGCGGCGAGGGGGCGAAGCCTGCCCGGCCCCATCGCACCCATCTCTCGTGCGCCGGGTGGGCGTGCGCTGGTCGTTTTGCGCGCGATGCGAGGTTCGCGTAGCGAGAGTGCGTGAATCGGTAGCGATCGCTCTCGTGTGAGCCTAATCTCAGATGGTGGGCGTGCTGCGCGGCCTGCTCGTGGCCGGATTCATCGGGCTTATTGCCGTGGCGCCGTGCGTCATCTGCGCGCTGCTCCTGTCCGCCGACGAGATGATCTCGCGGGTCGGGGAAGGGGTGCGGCGGCTTACCCGGGCGATGCGGCGGCGGTGGCCGCTCAGCCGGTTGGGGCGTGGGATCGACGAGGTCACGCACGCCCGGCGGCCACGGGCCGTGGGGCCGCCGATCGAACAGGTCGCCGGGGACCTGCGCCGGCTCAACCGGCTGCGCGAAGGTGTCGCCACGCGGTCGCGGGTATGGTTCGTCGCGGTGCAGGAGGCGTACGACGACGGGCTGCGCCTGGCGTGTGCGCAGCTCGGCGTCGAGGAGCACCTCGACGAGCTCGCCGGTGTCGACCTGGAGCTGGAGCGGCTGCGGGTCGAGGGGGAGCTGCAGCGGGCGGGGCTGATCCTGCGAGGCGCCGGAGCGCAGCAGCGCTGATCCGAATCGACACGCACAAACGCCGCGTCGCTGGTCAGAGTCGGCAGGCGCGGCGACAGGAATCTGCCACACAACGTCTGGGGGCACTACGCGGTTGAGGGTGTTCATGGCGGCGTACCCGCCGGAGGACGTGCGAGAGCACTTCAAGAGCATGGTCGACGGGCTCGCCGTGGCACGGCCGCGGGAGCGGTCAGTCCGGCTCGCGCCGCCCGAGCGGTGGCACCTCACCGTCGCGTTCATCGGGGACGTCGAGGATGAGACCGCGGCGGTCGAGGCGTTGGGCGAACTGGCCGGGACGGCCGCGCCGACCGTGCGGATCGCGGGTGGCAAGACGCTCGGGCGAGGGCAGTTCAGGCACCTCGTGGCGGGGCTGGAGAGCGACGACCTGGCGCCGCTGGGCCTGGCGGTGCGGCGGGCGCTCAAGAGGTGCCGGCTGCCGTTCGACCGGCGGCCCTGGCAGCCGCACGTGACGATCGCCCGGCCGGGGGTGGTGCTGAGCCGGGAGGAGCTGGCCGGCGATCTGGCGATGCTGACCGCGTACCGGGGGCCGCGATGGCGCGTCGACGAGGTGCGGCTTATGCGGAGTCACCTCGGCCCCAAGCCCGAATACGACACACTGGCGGCCGTGACACTGGCCTGACCGCCGAGGCATCGCTGGGGGGTGGCGCTGGCCGAGCCACGACCAGCGCCGGAATCCAACCGCCTACCAGGCCCAGGCCTCCGGGCCGGGGCCGCCGTTGCCGACCGGCGGGAACAGCTCGTCGAGCCGGTCGAGGGTCTCCTTGTCGAGGGTGAGGTCGAGCGTGCCCGTCGTGCTGTCCAGCTGCTCGATCGTGCGCGGGCCGATGATCGGGGCGGTCACGCCCTCCTGCGCCAGCAGCCAGGCCAGGGCCAGGTTTGCCGGGTCGGTGCCGAGTTCGGCGGCGAGCTTCTCGAACGCCTCCAGCGACGTGCGGTGCTTCTCCAGGTCCTCGGCGGCACGGCCCTCGGCCGTGCGGGCCGCGCTGCCCGCGGCGAGCTTGGCCAGCGCGCCGCTGAGCAGGCCGCCGTGCAGCGGCGACCAGGGGATGACGCCCAGGCCGTACTGCCTCGCCGCGGGCAGCACCTCGAGCTCGACGGTGCGCGCCATGAGGTTGTAGATGCACTGCTCGGCGACGAGGCCGAGGAAGTTGCGTGCCTTCGCCGACTCCTGAGCGGCGGCGATGTGCCAGCCGGCGAAGTTGGACGACCCGACGTACAACACCTTGCCCTGCGTGACGAGCACCTCCATCGCCTGCCAGATCTCCTCCCACGGCGTGGTGCGGGAGATGTGGTGCATCTGGTACAGGTCGATGTAGTCGGTCTGGAGGCGCTTCAGCGAGGCATTGGCCTCGGTGATGATGTGCCGTGCGGAGAGGCCCTGGCCGTTGGGCCACTCGTGCATCTTGCCGTAGACCTTGGTCGCGAGCACGACCTTGTCGCGGCGGCCGCCGCCCTGGGCGAACCAGCGGCCGACGATCTGCTCGGTGACGCCCTCGCCCAGCTTCCAGCCGTAGACGTTGGCGGTGTCGAAGAAGTTGATGCCGTGCTCCAGCGCGCGGTCCATGATCGCGTGGCTGTCCGGCTCGGTGGTCTTCGGGCCGAAGTTCATGGTGCCCAGGCACAGCCGGCTGACGAGGAGGCCGGTCCGGCCGAGGTTGGTGTACTCCATGTACACCAACCTATCGCCGGACGAATATCCCAGTTACATGTCCCGGTTACGAGGTCTCGCGGGCGGCCGGTGCGCCACCGAAGAGCACGTCGTCCCAGCTCGGCAGCCGCTTGCGCGGCTTCTCCGTGGTGGCCGAGGGCTGCTCGACGGCGGAGGCGGCCGACGCGGTGTTGCGCCGCGGGCGCAGCACCGCCAGCGACGGCACCGCCGGGATCTCCTTGCTCTGGTCGCTGTCCTCGTCGAACGGGGAGCGGCCGATGAGGGCGGCGGCGCCACGGGCCCGGTTGTCGTTCTTGACGGGTGGCGGCGTGACGACCGGCTCGTCCGACGCGTTGGCGCCGAGCGGGCGGTCCAGCGAGGCGAGCAGCGCGTCGCGGCCGGCCCGGATCGGGTCGTTGCCCAGCGTGCGGCCGCCGGGCCGGCGCTCCGGCGTCGCCGGGCGGATCGGCTCGTGGCCGCCGCGTGCCGCGTCGGGGCGCAGGCCAAGGTCGCCGCGGCTGGTCTCGCCGCGGGCCGGCAGCGGCCGCTCCGTCGCGGGCGGCTCCTGGCCGAGGATGCTGGGGCCGCGCTCGGTGCACAGATACTGCGCCATGTCGTCGTGCGGCGACACCAGCTGGCGGGCCTTGTCCAGCTCCCAGACGGCCTGCGCGGTCGCCTTGCCGCTCGGCCAGGTCGCGGTGATCCGCCACGTGCCGTCCTCGCGCCGGTACGCGTCCCAGGAGATCTTCTCGGTGTCGATGCCGTGCTGGCCGAGCCGGATGTCGACGACCTCGGCCAGGGACGAGCCCTTCTCCGAGGTCTTCAGCCGGGTGCGCCGGGCGTGCTGGGCGAGCATCGCGCGCTCCTGCAGCACCGGGCCCGCGTAGCGCAGGACCCGGTCGACGGGCACGCCGGCGACCCGCGCGACCTCCTCGGCCGACTCGCCGGAGCGGATGCGGGCCTGGATGTCGCGCGGCGCGAGCTGTGAGGAGCCGGTCTCGACGGTGGTGACCGGGTGGCTGTGGTCGGGACGCAGCGCGCTCTGGACACGTTCGTCGATGGGCAGCGCCAGCAGCCGTCCGACCTCATCGGCAAGGACGAACGCCTGGCCGTCCTCCGAGAGGGCGACGAATCGCACAGGCCGCATCGCGTGCCTCCGTCCCACCCGCTTCAGGCGCCATCGGCCGGCGCCTTCAGGTCACAGTACGGCAACCGTAGCTGGAGAGACGCGCGCCGCGCCGACAGAAACCGGAAAAGGGGCAGATCAGAGCCGTTCGACGACGTAGTCGACGCAGACGGTCAGCGCCTCCACGTCGGCCGGGTCGACGCCCGGGAACATGGCGATCCGCAGCTGGTTGCGGCCGAGCTTGCGGTACGGCTCGGTGTCCACGATCCCGTTCGCGCGCAGCGCCTTGGCCAGGGCGGTCGCGTCGATCGAGCCGTCGAAGTCGATCGTGCCGACGACGTTGGAGCGCACCGCCGGGTCGGCGACGAAGGGCGTGGCCACGGCGGAGCGCTCGGCCCACCCGTACAGGATGGACGCCGACTCCTCGCTGCGCTTGGCCGCGAACGACAGGCCGCCGCCGGCGAGCATCCAGTCCACCTGCTCGGCGGCCAGGAAGATCGTGGCCAGGGCCGGGGTGTTGTACGTCTGCTCCAGCCGCGAGTTGTCGATCGCCGTCTGCAGGTCGAAGAAGTCCGGGATGTACCGCCCCGACTCCTTGATCTCCGCGACGCGCGCGATCGCGGCGGGCGACATGAGCGCGATCCACAGGCCGCCGTCGGAGCCGAAGCCCTTCTGGGGCGCGAAATAGTACACGTCGGTCTGGCTGACGTCCACGGCGAGCCCGCCGGCGCCCGAGGTCGCGTCGGTCAGGTGCAGGGCGCCCTCGTCGGTGCCGGCGAGCCGCCGGACCGGCACCGCTACGCCGGTCGAGGTCTCGTTGTGCGGCGAGCAGTACGCGTCGATGCCCTCCTCGGCGCGCAGGAACGCGCCGGTGCCGGGCTCGGCCTTGATCACGGTGGGCTCGCCGAGGAACGGCGCCTTCTTGGTGGCCGAGGCGAACTTGGCGCCGAACTCGCCGAAACTGGCGAACTGCGCCCGGTCGCGGATCAGGCCGAAGACCGCGATTTCCCAGAACGCGGTGCTGCCGCCGTTGCCGATCACGACCTCGTAGCCCTCGGGCAGGCTGAACAGCTCCGCCAGGCCGCGGCGCAGGCGGGCCACCTGGTCACGGACGGGCTTCTGCCGGTGGCTGGTGCCCAGCCACGTCTTCGCCACCCCGGCGAGCGCATGCACCGATTCGGGCCGCACCTTGCTGGGGCCGGCACCGAAGCGCCCATCGGCGGGCTTGATCTCGTCGGGAATGCGGATTTCAGCCATGTGAGTACTCCGGGGTGCGGCGGGCGGGCGGGTACCCCGCGGATCCTGCCATCATCCGCGCCGCAACCCGGTGAAAATTCGTCGGCGACGCGACGAGCGTCACACCGCCTACACGCCGTGCGGGATCCGGTCCCAGCCATCGACGTCATGCGGCTTGCGCGGCCCGGGGCCGACGTACTTCGCGGACGGGCGGACCAGCCGCCCCAGCTGCTTCTGCTCCAGAATGTGCGCGCTCCACCCGGCCACGCGGGCACAGGTGAACATCGAGGTGAACATGTGGGCGGGCACCTCGGCGAAGTCGAGGACCACGGCGGACCAGAACTCGACGTTGGTCGCCAGCACCCGGTCGGGCCGGCGGGCGTGCAGCTCCTCCAGTGCGGCCTTCTCCAGCGCCTCGGCGACCGCGAAGCGCGGCGCGTTGAGCTCCTTCGCGGTGCGCCGCAGCACGCGGGCCCGGGGGTCCTCCGCGCGATACACCCGGTGCCCGAAGCCCATCAGGCGCTCCCCGCGGTCGAGGACGCCCTTGACGTATCCCTCGGCGTCACCGCTGCGCTCGACGGCCTCGATCATGCCGAGCACGCGCGACGGTGCGCCGCCGTGCAGCGGGCCGGACAGGGCGCCGATGCCGGAGGAGATGCAGGCGGCCGCGTCGGCGCCGGTCGAGGCGACCACGCGGGTGGTGAACGTCGAGGCGTTCATGCCGTGCTCGGCGGCGGAGATGAAGTAGGCGTCGACGGCCTTGACGTGCCGGGGGTCCGGCTCGCCCCGCCAGCGGCGCATGAACCGCTCGACGATGGTCTCGGCCTTGTCGATCTCCTTCTGCGGTACCGCGGGCAGCCCGAGGCCGCGGGCGGCCTGCGCGACGAAGGACAGCGCGGTGACGCTGACCCGGGCCAGGTCCTCGCGGGCCTGCGGGGTCTCGATGTCGAGCAGCTGGCCCAGGCCCCAGTACGGCGCGAGCATCGCCACGGCGGACTGGACGTCGACCCGGATGTCCCCGGAATGCACCGGTACCGGGAAGGGCTCGGCCGGCGGGAGGCCAGGGCCGAACTTGCCGTCCACCAGGAGCGCCCATACGTTTCCGAACGACACCTGGCCGATGAGATCCTCGATGTCGACGCCGCGATAGCGCAGGGCGCCGCCCTCTTTGTCGGGCTCCGCGATTTCGGATTCGAAGGCGATGACGCCTTCGAGCCCCGGCTTGAAATCGGACATCACGCACTCCTGCCGAATCGGGGTGTCAACTCCCTTTTGACATCTTCACCCCTGGGCGTGGCGACTGCCGACTGAACGGAGGCTCAGATGTGTCCTGCATGACACATCTTCACGCATTTGTGATCGTCGGAGGAAAGATGTGAGCGTGACACCCAGCACATCACCGGAAGATTTGTCGCGGATGCGCAAGGAGTACTCGGGCGAACTGACCGAGGACTCGATCGCCGACAACTGGCTCGACCAGTTCGCCGCCTGGTTCGCCGACGCC
Organism: Dactylosporangium sp. NPDC000555; assembly: GCF_040300025.1. Classification (NCBI taxonomy): domain Bacteria; kingdom Bacillati; phylum Actinomycetota; class Actinomycetes; order Micromonosporales; family Micromonosporaceae; genus Dactylosporangium; species Dactylosporangium sp. NPDC000555. Next base: position 156,993 of record NZ_JBEPDB010000001.1, read on the forward strand.
GTGGAAGCCGGCCTGCCGGAGCCCAACGCGATGCTGTTGGCCACCGCCTCCGCCGACGGGCGGCCATCGGCCCGCACGGTGCTGCTCAAGGGGTACGACCAGCGGGGTTTCACCTTCTTCACCAACTACGAGTCGCGCAAGGGCAACGACCTCGCCGGCAACCCGCGCGCGACGCTCGTCTTTCCGTGGTACCACCTGCATCGCCAGGTCATCGTGAGCGGCGCGGTGGAGAAGGTCTCGCGCGCCGAGACCGAGGAGTACTTCGCCGTCCGGCCGCGCGGCGCCCAGCTCGGCGCGTGGGCGAGCGCGCAGTCCAGCGTGATCGGCTCGCGGGCGGACCTCGAGGGGTCGTGGGCGGACGCGGAGCGGCGCTTCGGCGACGGGCCCATCGAGGCGCCGCCGCACTGGGGTGGGTTCCGGGTCGCGCCCGACGAGGTCGAGTTCTGGCAGGGCCGGGCGAGTCGGCTGCACGACCGGCTCCGATTCAGCGGCGGCAAGCTCGAACGGCTCGCTCCGTGACCGGCTCGGAGCGAAGCGGAGAGGCCGGTCACCATGGGGCAGCGCGGAGCTCACGCGGCCGGAGCGAAGCGGAGGGCGCGTGACCGCTATAGAGGAGCAGGAGGAGGAGCGGCGCGGCTGGCTGCGGCGGCACGCGATCGACATCCGGCCGCTGCGGTACCCGGCGTACCGCCGCATCTTCGTCGGCAACGCCGTGTCGTTCTTCGGCGTGCAGTTCACGGCGGTCGCGGTGCCCGTCCAGGTCTACGCCATCACGAAGTCCGCTTTGTGGGTCGGCCTGTCCAGCTTCGTCGGCCTGGTGCCGCTGATCGTGTTCTCGATCTGGGGCGGCGCGATCGCCGACGCCTACGACCGGCGCCGGGTCCTGGTGGTCAGTTCCACCCTGATGTGGCTGACGACGCTGGGGCTGCTGGTGCAGGCGGTGCTGCACTTGAACAACCCGTGGCTGATGCTGCTGCTCATCGCCGCCCAGTCCGCGGCCTTCGGCATCAACAGCCCGGTCCGCCAGGCGATCATCCCCGCGCTCGTGGGTGGCGAGGAGGTCGCGGCGGCCAACACGCTCGGCTTCACGGTGTCCAACGTGGCGGCGATCGGCGGGCCGGTCGGCGCCGGCGTCGTCATCGCCGCGTTCGACTTCTCCGCCGCCTACGCCGTCGACGCCGTGCTGTTCACCGTGGTGCTCTGGGCCGCGCTGCGCCTGCCCGCCCTGCCGCCGACCGGCGCCCGGGCCACGGCGGGCCGGGCCACGGCGGGCCTGCGCGACATCCGCGACGGGCTGCGGTTTCTGGCCGGGCACAAGCTCATCCTGCTCACCTTCGCCATCGACATCGCGGCCATGGTGCTGGCGATGCCGAAGGCGTTGTTCCCGGTCGTCGCCGACGAGCGCTTCGGGCCGTCGTCGCTGGGCTGGCTGTACTCCTCCATAGCGATCGGCGCGGTGCTGGCCGGGCTGACCTCCGGGTGGATCGGGCGCGTACACCGCCAGGGCATCGCGCTCGTGCTGGCGGTGGTCGGCTGGGGCCTCGCCGTCGCGCTGGCCGGCGCGGTGCCGTGGCTGTGGGCGTGTGTGGCTTTCATGGCGGTGGCCGGCGCCGCCGACATGATCAGTGGGGTGTACCGCCAGACGGTGCTCCTCAGCGCGCCCGACGAGATGCGCGGCCGTCTGCAGGGCGTCTTCTTCGCCGTGGTCGCCGGAGGTCCACGTCTGGGTGACCTTCGGGCTGGTTCCATGGCCGACGCCACGAGCGCGAGCTTCTCTTGGGTCAGCGGCGGGATCGCCGCGGCGGCAGTGGCGGTGCTCCTGGCCCTGACATTTCCCGTCCTCCTCCGCTACACCGACCCGACACACTGAGGATATTGTCGCGCCCATGGACACCGCCGCGCAGCTCTCACCCGCTCCCTCGGGTACACAGTGGACGATCCGCTCGGGCGGCCAGGAGGCCGTCATCGTCGAGGTGGGTGGGGGGTTGCGCACCTTCACCTCCGACGGGCGAGACGTCGTCGCCGGATTCGCCGAGCACGAGCGCGCGGTCGGTTCCGCCGGGCAGGTGCTGGCGCCCTGGCCCAACCGCATCCGCGATGGGAAGTACGCGTTCGGCGGCGAGCACCTGCAGGTGCCGTTGACCGAGCCCGAGCGGCACAACGCGATCCACGGCCTGGTGAACTGGGTGCGCTGGCAGGTGGTCGACGCGACGCCCGACAGCGTGACCGTCGCCCACGATCTGGTATCGCGGCCGGGGTACCCGTGGCCGCTGCGCCTGCGGACGACGTGGTCGGTGAGCGAAGTCGGCCTGCGCGCCGAGCACGTGGTCACCAACACCGGCGGCACCGCGGCGCCCTTCGGCCTCGCCACCCATCCGTACGTGCTGGTGCCCGGGGTACCGGTGGACGAGCTGACCCTGCGCGTGCCGGCCCGCAGCCGGCTGCTCGTCGACTCCCGCATGCTGCCGATCGGCGCGGCCCGGGTCGCCGGCAGCGAGTACGACTTCACCGAGGGGCGGCGCCTCGGCGCCACCGTCCTCGACACGGCCTTCGGCGAGGTGGACCCCGACGCCGAGGGCGGCTCGCAGGTCGACGTCACCGCGCCCGACGGCCGCGGCGTCACCGTCTGGGCCGACTCATCCTTCAGCTGGTGGCAGGTGTACTCCTCCGACACCCTGCCCGCCGACCGGCTGCGCAAGGCGCTCGCGATCGAGCCGATGACCTGCCCGCCCGACGCGTTCCGCTCCGGGCGCGACGTGGTGACCCTGGAGCCGGGTTCGAGCTGGCGCGGGGCGTGGGGGATCCGCGCGTTCTAGGCTTCATCTGTGGAACTTTCCGAGGTGATCCGCCGGCGGCGGATGGTGCGCAACTACGACCCCGACCGTCCGGTGCCGGCGGACATCGTCGAGCGGCTGCTCGGTTACGCCACGCACGCCCCGTCGGCGGGCTTTTCCCAGGGCTGGGAGTTCCTGCTGCTGGACACCCGCAAGGATGTCGAGCGCTTCTGGGCGGCCACCACGCCCGAGGACAACCTGCCCTCGGGCTGGCTGGAGGGGATGAGCCGGGCGCCGGTCGTCGTCGTGCCGCTCAGCCACCGCGACGCGTACCTCGACCGCTACGCCCAGCCGGACAAGGGCTGGACCGATCGCGACGAGGCCCGCTGGCCGGTGCCCTATTGGCACATCGACACCGGGATGGCGAGCCTGCTGGTCCTGCTGGGCGCGGTGGACGAGGGCCTCGGTGCGTGCTTCTTCGGCATCACCCCGGACCGGATCCCGCACTTCCGCGCGGAGTTCGGCGTCCCCGAGAGCTACACGCCGATCGGCGCTATGACCATCGGCTACCGGGCCGCGGACAAGCGCTCGCCATCGCTCAAACGGGGCCGGCGGGAGTCGCCGAGCGTGACGCATCGGGGCAACTGGGGTAACCGAGCCGACTCGTGACACCATTTCTGTCGCACCCAGTCGGTACCCTGGCAGCGTCAGGGGGGTGAACGTTCATGATCTTCAAAGCGGTCCGCGACGGTCGGCCGTATCCGGAGCATGGGCTGACGTTGAAGCAGTGGTCCGAGATCCCGCCGCGCCCGGTGCGGCTCGACCAGCTCATCACCACCAAACGCGAGCTGGCGCTCGACAAGCTGCTCGCTGAGGACTCGACCTTCTACGGCGACCTGTTCCCGCACGTCGTGCAGTGGGAGGGCGGCCTCTATCTCGAGGACGGCCTGCACCGCGCGCTGCGGGCCGCGCTGCAGCAGCGCACCTCCATTCACGCTCGGGTCCTGCAGGCCTGACGCATATGGTGGGGGCGTGACGACGACGCGCCCCCTCGACCTGCTCGACCTCGACGGCCTGCACTCGCAGGAGGAGCTGGCGATCCGCGCGGTGGTGCGCCGGGTCGTCGACGACCACGTCCGGCCCAACGTCGCCGAGTGGTACGAGCGAGGTGAGGTGCCGGTGCGCGAGCTGGCGAAGGAGTTCGCCGGTGTCGGCCTGCTGGGCATGCATCTGCACGGCTACGGGTGCGCCGGGGCGAGCGCCGTCGCCTACGGGCTCGCCTGCCTGGAGCTCGAGGCCGGCGACTCCGGGGTGCGCAGCCTCGTCTCGGTGCAGGGGTCGCTGGCGATGCAGGCCATCTGGAAGTACGGGTCCGACGAGCAGAAGGACGAGTGGCTGCCGCGGATGGCCGCGGGCGACGCGATCGGCTGCTTCGGACTGACCGAGCCCGACCACGGCTCCGACCCCGCCTCCATGACCACCCGTGCGCGCCGCGACGGCGACGACTGGGTCCTCAGCGGCGGCAAGATGTGGATTACCAACGCGCCGGTGGCCGAAGTGGCCGTCGTGTGGGCGCGCACCGATGACGGGGTCGGCGGTTTCGCGGTACCGATGCGGGCCCCCGGCGTGTCCGCGCGGGAGGTGCACCACAAGCTCTCGCTGCGGGCCTCCCGCACCGGGCAGATCTTCCTTGACGACGTGCGTCTGCCCGCCTCGGCGCGGCTGCCGCACGCCCGGGGACTGAAGGCGCCGCTGTCCTGTCTCACCGAGGCGCGGCAGGGCATCGCCTGGGGCGCCCTCGGCGCGGCCCGCGACTGCCTGCACACCGCGCTGGACTACGCCAGCGCGCGGGAGCAGTTCGGCCGGCCGATCGCGGGCTTCCAGCTGACCCAGGCCAAGCTCGCCGACGCCGCGGTCGAGCTGCAGAAGGGCTACCTGCTGGCGCTGCATCTCGGCCGGCTCGCCGACGCCGGGAAGCTGCGCCCCGAGCAGGTCAGCGTGGGCAAGCTCAACAACGTGCGGGAGGCCCTCGCGATCGCCCGGCAGTGCCGCACGATCCTCGGCGCCAACGGCATCAGCGCGGAGTATCCGGTCATGCGCCACGCCGCCAATCTTGAGACGGTGCTCACGTACGAGGGAACCTCGGAGATACATCAGCTGGTCATCGGGCAGCGCCTCACGGGCATCGCCGCGTTCGCCTGAGATCGACTCGCGGCTCTTTACTCGGCCCCTTACCGTGATGGGAAGAAGGTCCTCCCAGAGGAGTCGAGCATGGCCGACAAGGAAGAGTCGACGACCTCCGAGTATCCCGAGGTCACGTCGGGTGCCGGCGGCTGGAACCCGCAGATAGGGGACCCCGTCGATCCGCGCGCGGAGCAGGGCAAGGCGCTGGAGCCGCGCGAGCCGATCGTCGTGCCGGTCAAGCCGGGCGGCGGCGCGATGCGCGGCCTGTTCTGGCTGGTCGCCACGATCGGGCTGGTCGTCGCGCTGGTGCTCGGCGCCAAGACGATCGGCCTCTTTCCCGGCTTGAAGAACCCCTTCGCCGAGCAGCAGACCGACCGCAGCGGCCCGGCGCTGCTCAAGTCCGTGCAGGACCTCAACCAGTTCGTCGCGGCCGAGGGCAACTTCCAGGTCATCGTCGATGTGCAGAAGGACCGCAGATACATCCCGGACTTCCTGCTCAATGAGCGCATCCTGTTCGTCGCGGCCGGCTCCGTCGAGGTGTATGTCGACTTCACGAGCATCGGCCAGGGCGCGGTGCGGGAGTCCGAGGATCGGCGTACCGCGGAGATCAACCTGCCGGCGCCCCAGCTGCGGCCGGTCCGGATCGACAACGACCACAGCTACGTCTACGAGCAGGAGCGGGGGATCTTCAACCGCATCGGTGACGCGTTGAGTTCGGACCCGAATCGGATGCAGGAGGTCTACAAGCTCGCCGAGGGGAAGATCGGTGACGCCGCCAAGGACGCTGGCCTGCAGAAACGAGCCGAGGACAACACCCGCAAGATGCTCCAGCAGTTCCTCGCGGCGCTCGGGTACACATCGGTGACGGTGAACTTCCCGGCCCCTTGACCCTGACCCTGAACTGCGAGTTCCCGTGACAGTAGTCGCGCGGTAACACCCCGAACACTGGTCATTTACCCGATGGACCAACTTGCGTGTGTCTCATCACAGTATTTGACTCGGGGTAACTGGCCGATCCGCGAATTGCTGACCTGGGGCGGAGGTGTGACGGTGGCTACCGTCGCGCTCAAAGATGTGATGAAGGTGTTCACTGACGGCACCGTCGCTGTCGACCGCATCAACCTGGATGTTGGACAGGGCGAGTTCATGGTGTTGCTCGGTCCGAGCGGCTGCGGCAAGTCGACGCTGCTGCGCATGGTGGCCGGCCTGGAGGACCCAACCTCCGGCGCCATCATCATGGACGGCGAGCTCGCCAACGACCTTCCACCGCGCGAGCGCGGGGTAGCCATGGTCTTCCAGGACTTCGCCCTCTACCCGCACATGACGGTCGGCGAGAACATCGGCTTCCCGCTGCGGCTGTCCGGAGTGGAGGCCGAGCCGCGCGCCGAGCAGGTCGCCGAGGTGGCCAGTGCGCTGGGCATCGGCGACGTGCTGGCCCGCAAGCCGGCGCATCTGTCCGGTGGCCAGCGCCAGCGCGTCGCGATGGGGCGGGCCATCGTGCGCCGGCCGAAGCTCTTCCTCATGGACGAGCCGCTGTCCAACCTGGACAGCGGCCTGCGCGCCGAGCTGCGCGCCGAGATCTCCGGGCTGGTCCGCGAGCTGGGCGTCACCACGATCTACGTCACCCACGATCAGGCCGAGGCGCTGACCATGGCCGACCGGGTCGCGATCATGCGCAAGGGCGTCCTGCAGGACGTGGGGACGCCGACGCAGGTGTACGGCAGGCCGGCGACCCTCTACGTCGCGGCCTTCCTCGGCAGCCCGCGGATGAACCTGCTCGAGGCCGAGGTCTACGTCCACCTCGACCGCCACATCGCCCTGCACATGGGCGACCAGGTGCTGCACCTGCCGTGGAACGACCTGCGCTCGAGGCAGGTCGCCCACTTCCACGGCGAGCGCATCGTCATCGGGGTGCGTGCGGAGGCGTTGACCCCGGTGCCCGACTCCTCGACCGGCGACGTGCTGCGGGGCCGCATCCGGTACCTCGAGCACCACGGCCACGAGTCGCTCGCGTTCCTCGACATCGGCGCGACCGCGGTGATCGTGGACGAGATCGGCAAGCCCCCGTCGGACGCGCCGATCAACGGCGGCGGCCTGCGCAAGTTCGTCAACAGGCTCACCGGCCGCGGCGGCGGGGCCGAAGACATTGAGCTCGTCGGCGTCGGCGTCGGTGCCGACGGCCGCGGCGGCCCGCGCCGCGCGTCCAACCGCGAGAGCGTCCTGAGTGACCCGGGCCGGCACCACCGCCGCCCGGCCGAGTTGGCGGTTCGGCTCGCACCGTATCCGAATGTGACGCACGGTCACCCGTTGACCGTCGCTGTGCGCATGGAAGCTCTACACTTTTTCGACGAAAGGGGACAACGTATCGATGTGGGGTGGCGCTGAGTGACGCATGTCGCCTAGCCTGCGCCGATGGCAGCCTATGGCGAATCCGGATCCGGACTGCTCATCATCGAGCGCATCCTGCGTGATCGTGAGTCGATCTGGCGGCAGATCGGCGAGGAACGTGACCTTGGCAAGCTGACCAAGCAGATGCTCTACACCTCCGTGGCGGCGCTGGCCTGCTACGGAGCCGTGCTTGGCGCATCCGCAAGCATCGCGCAGGCGGCCCTGTCGGCGGCGAAACTGCCGCTGCTGTTTCTCATGACGCTGGCCATCTGCCTGCCCACGCTGTATCTGTTCAACCTGGTCTTCGGCGCCCGCCTCCAGGTAAAACAGGCATTGTCGCTGGTGATGGTCACGATCACGGTGACGTCGGTGCTTTCGCTGGCCTTCGCGCCGATCAGCCTGTTCTTCCGCATCACCGCGTTCAGCTACGACTTCTACAAGCTCCTCAACGTCGCGATCCTCACGATGACCGCCTTCGTCGGCCTGCGGTTCCTGACCAGTGGCATGCGCGCGCTGAACGAGCACACGGCCGCGCTGGCCGAGACGCGGCGGCAGGAGCGCGAGCGCGGGGAGCGTGCGGCCGCGGCCGCCGAGGCCGCGCTGTCCGCCCCGGTCACCACCGACACTTCCTCGACCGGCGCCGCCTCGGCCACCGGCTCCACTGCCGGCTCGGCCGCCGCCGATGGGGAGGCCGCCGAGGGCGAGCAGGCGGCGGGCGGCGATCCGGGGGCGGCGGTGCCCACATCGCCCGCGCCGGCGCCCGTTGTCGCGCCGGTCTCCGCGGTCCCCGTTTCCACTGTCCCGATCTCCGCGCTGCCGGCGACCGCCGGCGTGCCGAACGGGCTGGTCGCCACCCTCGTGGCGCCCCCACACCCGACCGCGATGCAGGGCCAGCCGCTGCTGATGCCCGACGGCCGGACCGCCTACCCGGTGCCGTATCCGCAGCCGGTGCCCATGATGCGGCCCGCGCCTCGGCCCGAGCCGCAGCCGGCGCCGGGGGAGCGGCCGGCGAGCATGACGCTGCTGAACGTGTGGATCCTGCTGTTCGGCTTCGTCGGCACGCAGTTGGCGTGGACGCTGCGTCCGTTCGTGGGCTCCCCGGACGAGCCGTTCGCGATCTTCCGCAAGATCGAGGGAAACTTCTACGTCGAGGTGGTCCGTGCGATCGGGCGCCTGTTCACCTGACCGGGAAAATCGGCGTTCGGCCGCAGTCTACCGGTCGGTAACATACCTGGAATGAACATTGATTCCAAGGCGCTCGCCCAGGGCCTGACGTCGGTCGTGCCGTTCGCCCGCACCGTGGGCATCGAGATCGTCGAGGTGGTGGTGGACGGCGACGACGTGCGCGCCGTCGCCACCCTTCCCGACGAGGAGCGCCTGCACAACCACGTGGCCGGCCCCCACGCGGGTGCGCTGTTCGCGCTGGGCGAGACGGCCTCGGGCGCGGTCGTGATGGCCGCGTTCGGCCCGCACCTGTCGCTGGGCACGCCGCTGGCGGTGCGCGCGGACATCGCGTACGCGAAGCTGGCGAAGGGCCCGGTCCGTGCCACCGCCGTCCTCGGCCGCGCGGTGGACGAGGTCGTCGGCGAGCTGGTGACGGGTGGCCGCCCCGAGTTCCCGGTGGCCATCGAGATCACCCGCGAGGGCGGCGCGGTCACCGCGGCCATGACCGTGGTGTGGACGATCCGGCCGAATCGCTGAACCCGCGCTCAGGCGCCGCGGTGCGTGACATGTGTCCGACCCGTGCCTGAAAGCGGTACGAACCTGTTAACTACTGGAAGGTTTCTTGACTATTATCGAGATGTGATGTGACCATCATCGCCAGGTGCGAAGGGGTGGTTCACGCATGAAAGCACACACGGGGGTCGAACTGCGCAGCATGGCGGATGCCGTGCTGCAGCCGGGATTTGTCGGCAAGGAGCCGCCACCATGGTTACGCCGCCGCCTCGCCGATGGGCTAGGCGGCGTCGCTCTCTTCGCGCGCAACGTGGTGGACCGGGATCAGGTCGCTGAGCTGACCGCCGCGATGCGCGCCGAGAAGCCGGACGTCATCGTCGCCATCGACGAGGAGGCCGGCGACGTCACGCGCATGCATGCGCACACCGGCAGCCCGTGGCCGGGCAACCTGGCGCTCGGCGCGATCGACGACCCGGCGCTGACCCGCGAGGTCGCCGGGCACATCGGGCGCGGTTTGGCCGCGGCCGGCATCAACTTCGACTACGCGCCCGACGCCGACGTCAACAACGACCCGAACAACCCGGTGATCGGCTCGCGTGCGTTCGGTGCCGAGCCCGAGCGGGTCGCCCGGCACACCGCGGCCTGGATCGCCGGGCTGCAGGGGGCCGGCGTCGCCGCGTGCGCCAAGCACTTTCCCGGGCACGGGAACACGAGCGTGGACTCTCACCTCGACGTACCGCTGATCAAGGCCGGCCGGGCCGATCTCGACGCGGTGGAACTGGTGCCGTTCCGGGCGGCCATCGCGGCGGGCGTGCAGGCGGTAATGAGCGCGCACCTGCGGGTGCCGGCCCTCGACGCCGAGCTGCCCGCGACCCTGAGCCGGAAGATCATGACCGAGCTGCTGCGTGGCGAGCTCGGGTTCGAGGGGCTGATCGTCACCGACGGCATCGAGATGCGCGCGATCTCCGCCCGTCACGGCCTCGCCCGCGCCACCGTCATGGCGCTCGACGCTGGCGCGGACGCGATCTGCGTCGGCGGCGACCACGCCGACGAGGAGACCGCGGTCATGCTGCGCGACGCGATCGTCGACGCGGTGCGCTCGGGCGAGCTGTCCGAGGAGCGGCTCGCCGACGCCGCCGCGCGGGTTGCCCGCCTCGCCGCGTGGTCGGCCGCGGCACCCAAGCTCGCGCCGGACCCGCGCGCGGGCGAGATCGGGCTGTCGGCGGCCCGCCGGGCGCTGCGGATCACCGCGCCGGACGCGGCGTTCCCGCTGGCGGGCGCGCCGTACGTGATCGAGTTTCAGCCCGAGCTCAACTTCGCGATCGCGCCCGAGACGCCGTGGGGGCTGCTCGCGCCGCTCGCGGAACTCGTCCCGGCGACCGCCGGCGTGCGGCTGACCTCGCGGGACGGCCTGCCCGACGCGCTGCGGGCCTCGCTGGGCCGGCCGCTGGTGCTGGTCGTGCGCGACCCGCACCGCTATCCGTGGATGGCGGACTCCGTACAGGTCTCCCTGGCCATGCGCCGGGACGCCGTCGTCGTCGAAATGGGCGTTCCGGTGGACCCGCAAGGTGACGTACACATCGCCACGTTCGGCGCGACGGCCGCGGCAGGCCGTGCGGTCGCCGAGTTGCTGGCGGGTCGCTGAAGACGCGGACGGTGAGGATCTCGTGACGCTGAGACCGCACTCAGCTTCGACACCCGCGGCGTTTCCCGCGCCGGTCTAGCATGCCGGTATGTCCCCGACCAAGTCCCGCCCCGGCCTTCTCGTCGCCGGCGTCGCCGCGCTGACGGCGGTGCTCGTCGCCCTCACCGGCTGCTCCGGCAAGTCCGACAAGAAGGGCGGGGCACCGTCGGCAGACCCCAACCTGCCGGCCGCCGAAGTGCTGCTCAAGGACTCCGCGGCGGCGATGGGCGGCATCAAGACCGCCAAGTTCCTGATCACCGCCGACGGCACGATCGCCGGGGTGGCCATCAAGCGCGCCGACGGCGTGCTCACGAAGGAGGGCAACGCCCAGGGCACCGCGCAGGTCGAGCAGATGGGCACGACCGCCGATCTGGCGTTCACGATCGTGGGCCAGACGATGTGGCTCAAAGGCCCCACCGGCGACTACCAGAAGATCCCGCTCGCACTCGCCGCGTCGGTCTACGACCCGTCGGCGATCCTCGATCCCGACCGCGGCATCGCGAAGGTGGTCTCCGCCGCGACCGACGGCAAGACCGAGGGCGCCGAGACCGTGGACAACCAGGCGACCTATCGGGTGAGCGCCAAGTTCCCGGCCGAGAACCTGTCGAAGGTCGTGCCCGGCGTGACCGGCAGCGTGCCGGGCCGCCTGTGGATCGCGAAGGACAACAAGCGCGTGCTGAAGGCCGCGTTCGACCTGCCCGCCGTGGGCGACGCCAAGGGCGGCACGGTCACCGTGACGTTCACCGAGTTCGACGCCGCCGTCACCATCGCGCCGCCGAAGTAGAGCCGAGCCGATGCTGGACAGCGATCCGTCCGCCGACCCGCCACCGACGCCCGCGGGGCGCCGCGCGGGCGCCGAGGCCGTCCCCACCGCGACCGCCGCAGCGGCTCCCGGCCTCTCCGCAGGCTCCGGCGGCGGCCGGGCCGTCGCTGCGGGCCGGTCCGGGGGCGCTGCGGGGGGTGCCCAGAGCGGGGACGGCGGGCATCCGCGGCGGCGGCTGGCCATCGGCGTCGGCGGGGCCACGGTGCTGCTGGCGGCGCTGGACGCCTACGTGGTCGTGGGCGTCCTCACCGACATCCTCGACGCGCTGCACATCGCGGTCAACCGGCTCGAGCGGGTGACGCCGGTCGTGACCGGGTTCCTGCTCGGGTATATCGCCGGGATGCCGCTGCTCGGCTCGCTCTCCGACCGGCTGGGGCGGCGGGCGGTGCTGATCGGCTGCCTCGTCGGCTTCGCGGGCGGCTCCGCGCTCACGGCGGGCTCGGGCGACTCGATCTGGCTGCTCGCGACCGGCCGGGCGGTGCAGGGCCTGGCCGGCGGCGCCCTGCTGCCGGTGACCCTGGCGCTGGCCGGCGACCTGTGGGCGGAGCGGCGCCGGGCGACGGTGCTCGGTGTGGTCGGCGCGGCGCAGGAGCTCGGTAGCGTGCTCGGCCCGCTTTACGGGGTGGGCATCGCGGCCCTGCTCGGCTCGTGGCGGGGCATCTTCTGGATCAACCTTCCGCTGGTCGCCGCCGCCATCGCGCTCGTGTGGGTGGCGCTGCCAGGTCGGGCCCCGGCGCCGGAGCGGCCGAAGACCGACGTCGTCGGCGGCCTGCTGCTGGCGCTGACACTCGGCGCGGCGGTGGTGGCGCTCTACAACCCCGACCCGGAGCGCGCGGTCCTGCCTCCGTGGGGCGGCTGGATGCTCGCCGGGGCGGCCGCCGGGGCCGTCCTGTTCGTCGTGTGGGAGCTGCGGGCGCGCACCCGCCTGATCGACCTGCGCGGCGCGCTGCGGCGCCCGTTCTTCGGCGCGCTCGGCGCGAGCTTCTGCGCCGGCGCCGCCCTGATGGTGACGCTGGTCGACGTGGAGCTGGTCGCGCAGACGCTGCTCGGCCGGCACGGCGTGCAGGGCACGCTCGTGCTGACCCGCTTCCTGGTGGCGCTGCCGATCGGCGCGGTGCTCGGCGGCTGGCTGGTGTCGCGGCTCGGCGAGCGCCTGGTCGCGGCGGGCGGGCTGGCGGTGGCCGCCGGCGGATACGTGCTCATCGCGGGCTGGCCGGCCGACGTGCTCGCGGTGCGCTACCTCGGGTTCCTGCCACGGCTGGACACCGACCTCGTCGTCGCCGGGTTCGGGCTGGGCCTGGTGATCGGCCCGCTCTCCGCCGCGATCCTGCGGGCCACCCCGCCCGCGCAGCACGGCGTGGCATCCTCGGCGGTGGTCGTGGCCCGGATGATGGGCATGCTGATCGGCGTGGCCGCGCTGACCGCGTGGGGCCTGCACCGCTTCCATGAGCTGACCGCCCAGCTCGACTTCCCGCTGGTCTTCGGCAAGCCCGCCGACGAGCAGCGGCGCCTGATGGACGCGTACAAGGCCGCGCTGCAGTCCGCGCTGCGCACGGAGTATCGCGAGATCTTCCTGGCCACGGCCGCCATCTGCGCACTGGGCGCGGTATTCGCGCTGCTGCTGCAGGGTCGCGCCGCCCGCCCCGGCCCCGGGCCGAACCACTGACCCCAAGCCCGGGACGCTCGCTGCGAGAGCCCTACGCGTGGCCGCCCGCGCGGGCCAGGGCGCAGATGGCGATCAACCGGAGGGCGGGCCACTCGAGCTTCGACCAGTCGACCTCGTTGGTCGGGGCGAGCTGCCACTGCGCCTCGACGAGGGCGTCGCGCACGCCGGTCGCGTAGCCGGCCAGCGGGACCGCGCCGGGGCCGTGCGCGGGGTCGCCCAGCGCGTCGCGGACCGAGGCCGCATGCTGGTCGATCGCGGCCTGCAGGCCGGCGGACTCGCGGGCCGCGGCCAGGCCGGCCTCGCCGAGCCAGGTCATCAGGCCGTTGAGCGTCGCGCGCGCGACGGTGAGGCGAGTGGCCTCGGAGAAGTCGCCGAAGGCGCCGCTCCCGGTGCCGGCGGTGGTGAAGCTCGTGTCGTTGGACATGCCACCGACTTCGGCCGCGTCGCCCGGCGCATGACGGGTGGACCCGGGCCGCACCACGGGTCACCCGGACCGCTACCGAGCCGGCCGCGCCGGTGGTCTGAGCCGGCCGCGCCGGATGGCGGCAAGGGGCGGCCCGGGCCGCACCCCGGGCCACCCACCCCGCCGCTGAAGCCCCTCTGTGAGGAGCGAACTCAGCCGTAGCTGCGGGCCTTGGACTCGTCCGGCATGAGGACCCACAGGATCAGGTAGATCACGAACTGCGGGCCGGGCAGCAGGCACGAGAGGACGAAGATCAGCCGCATCACGTTGGGCGGCATGCCGAAGCGGCGGGCGAGACCCGAGCAGACGCCGGCGATCCAACGGTTGTCACGGGATCTGACGAGACTGGGCATCCCTGCTCCTCGTATCGATGTGTACCTCAACCGTAGAAATGCCCGGGGCACCCGCCCTCCAACCTTTGACGGAAATCCGGAGTACCGACCATTAGGGATTCATCCGCACGGGTAGCCGGTCGGTTGCCGCGCGTTGCGGGGTGGTTGGGCCGCTCACGAGGTTTGCGACGCGCCCGATGTCAGGGGTGACAGACCTCGCCACAGTCCCCGACGGAAGGCCTCACACAGTGACCCGGTTCGCCCGCCGCGCCACCACCATCGCCGCCGCGCTCCTCGCGGCGCCCCTCGGCTTCGCACTCGTCACGACCACCGGACCACAGGCCCTCGCGGCCGGCGCGCCCGTCACGGCCGGCGTCGCGCATGTCGTGGAGGCGGTGGGCGCGAACGCCGCGGCCGCGAAGCCCGCCGTCGACGTCATCGCCGCGAAGGCCTCGAAGACGACGAAGAAGAAGACCAAGAACAAGAAGTCGTCCGCGAAGAAGATCCCGGCCAAGACGCCGCCCAAGGCGCCCGCCAGCCAGCCGACGACACCCGCCACGGCGCCGACCACGACGCAGCCGTCACAGGACGGGTACGCGGCGATCGAGAACCAGGTCGTCACCCTGACCAACGACTACCGCCAGGCCAACGGCTGCGGCGCGCTGCGCATCGACGGCCGGCTCGTCGCCGCGGCAAGGGCGCACAGCACCGACATGGCCACGAACAACTTCTTCGACCACACCGGCTCGAACGGCAGCAGCTTCGTGCAGCGCGAGGCCGCCGCCGGCTACACCACGGGCGCCTCGGCCGAGAACATCGCCTGGGGGTACCGCAGCGCCCAGGATGTCGTCAACGGCTGGATCAACAGCCCGGGCCACCGCGCCAACATCCTGAACTGCTCGAGCGTCGCGGTCGGCGTCGGGCTCGCGTACAAGGCCGACGGCACGCCGTACTGGACCCAGGACTTCGGCCGAGTCTGAAAACCGTGTAGAAAGCACGGGTGATCAACCCTCCTAGAGCACTGCTGCTGGCGGGCGCCGTCCTGGCGCTCGCCGGCTGCGGTGATGACAAGGCCTCGCCGCCCGAGGCGAAGCGCAACGCCGTCGTCTACAACACCGTGGACGTGTGCGCCCTCGCCTCCGACGACCAGCTCAAGGCGGCGCTGGGCGAGAACGCCGGCCACAAGGAGCGCCGCGACACCGACAGCTTGAAGGCGTGCGCGATCGACGGCTCCTCCGGCGACCTGTACATCTTCCTGACCGTGGTGCGCCCGTCCATGGCGGCGGCCGAGCAGATCAGGTACGACAAGGCCGCCGCGCAGGGCGCGAAGGATCTCGACGCCAGCACGTTCTCGTACTTCGACGACGGCCAGGCCTACGTCGAGACGGCCGACGGCGACCTGGTGCTGCGCGCGTCCCTGGTGTATTACGTCGACAGCGGCAAGATCACGGATGGGCCGGGCGTGGTGGGGCGCCTACACACGCTGCTCGGGCAGATGACACAAAAAGTCTAGAAAGGCAGCAACCGGGGTTCACGGCATCTGCCTAGCGTCGCGACCTATGAGGAATCTTCGACGTGTCGGCCTCGGCGTGGGCGTCGGCGTGCTGTCGCTCGCGATCAGTGCGCCGAGCGCCTCGGCCAATGGCTCGTCCGGCCATGCCTGGGGCCAGGCTCAGCTCACCGGCTGGGCCGCGCTTCCGGCGGCGACCTTCGTCTCGGCGAGCGACCCGTCCGGCGCCCTGCTCGGCGGCACCCCGTCCAACGGCATCACCCCGCCCTTCGACGACCAGCCGATCCAGGGCTTCAGCGGCATCCTGAAGAACGGCGACGGCACCTTCGACGTCATCTCCGACAACGGCTACGGCAACAAGGCCAACAGCGGCGACTTCGTCCTGCGCATCCACCGGGTCGCTCCCGACTACGCCAAGAAGACGGTCGACGTCGTCGGCGGCATCAATCTGACCGACCCCAGCGGCTTCGTGCCCTGGGCCCTGACCCGCAAGGACCGGGTCCTCACCGGCGCCGACTTCGACATCGAGTCGATCCAGCGGGTCGGCGACGGCTCGTACTGGATCGGCGACGAGTTCGGCCCGTACCTGCTGCACTTCGACCGCGCCGGCCGGCTGCTGCAGGCACCGATCTCGCTGCCCGGCGTGCGCGCACCGGAGAACCCGGAGGGCAACCCGAACCTCAACAGCAGCAAGGGCTTCGAGGGCATGGCGCTGTCGCCCGACGGCCGCACGCTCTACCCGATGCTCGAGGGCACCGTCGCCGGCGATCCGGCCGGCAGCCTGCGGTTCAACGAGTTCGACCTGGTGAAGCAGCGGTACACCGGGAAGATCTACACCTACCAGATGGAGGACCCGGGCTACTCGATCGGCGACGCGATCGCCGTCGACGCCGACCGGTTCCTCATCATCGAGCGCGACCAGGGCCAGGGTGCGACCGCCAAGTTCAAGCGGATCTACCTGGCCGACAAGCGCGACCGCAACCGCGACGGCAAGATGGACAAGACCCTCGTCGCGGACCTCATGAACATCGCCGACCCGCGCCACCTCGGCGGCACCTCGAACGTGTTCACGTTCCCGTTCCAGACCATCGAGGACGTCGTGATCCTGGACGACCGGACGCTGGGCGTGGTGAACGACAACAACTTCCCGTTCTCCAGCGGGCGTACCCCGGGCAAGCCGGACGACGACGAGTTCATCACGATCCGCTTGGCCAACAACCTGCACGCCGACAAGCGCTTCCTGCGCTGAGCCGGCGGCGGTGTGCGGCCCGGGGCTCCTATGGGACCAGGCCGCACACCGCCAGCAGGCGCAGCATCGCCCAGGACGGTCGCGACCAGTCCGCCAGCGGGTCGCCGGCGTCCCGCGCCGCGTCGCGGATGGCCGCCGAATAGCCGGCCAGGGCGACCGGGTCGAACAGCGCCCCGCCGAGCGAGTCGCGGATCGCGGCGGCGTGCTGGTCGACGCGGGCGAGCAGGTCCGGGCGTGCCGCCACCGCCGCCCGGCCCGGACGCCCGATCGTGGTGGAGAGCTCGGCCAGGCCGGCACGGGCGAGCCAGGCGCGCCGCCCGGCGGTCAGCTCATCGAAGGGGGCACTCACGTCCGCGACCATAAGCCGAGCGTGCTCGCTCGCGCAGCCCCGACATGCGCGGCGGGGCCGGACATTGGCCGGGCGCCGTGGGAGATCGCCCGAACCGTCACGTTCGCCGGGTTGGTCCGGTGGGTAACTGAGCCCACATGGCCGATCGCGACGAGACTCCCCATAAGCGTCTCGGCCGCCGTGAGACGCCGGAGCAGCGCTTCGACCGAAACTGGACCGAGCTGCTCCAGGAGCTGCGGGTCGCGCAGACCGGCGTGCAGATTCTGTTCGCGTTCCTGTTGACGCTGCCGTTCGACCAGCGATTCGCCGGGGTGTCCCAGGGGCAGAAGGCCGCCTATATCGCCACCCTCCTGTGCACCGCCGTGGCCACCCTGTGCCTCATCGCGCCGGTCAGCCACCATCGCATCCTGTTCCGGCGCGGGCGGAAGAGGGAACTGGTCGCGATCAGCAGCAATCTCGCCGGAATCGGGCTGGTGTTTTTGTGGCTGTCGATCGTGGGCGCGGTGTTCCTGGTCTTCGACGTGGTCCTGGGGCCGGCGTGGGCGGTCGCCGTCGGCGGCGCGTTCGCTGTCGCTTTCATCGCGGTCTGGTATCTGTTGCCGGCACTCAAGCGCTGAGCCGCCACGCCATGGCGCGGGAGCGCTCCCACGTGCGATGGACTTCAGCCAGGCGGGCCCATCGGGCCCGCCTGGCGTAGCGGGTCAGGCGAGCCAGACCACCAGGGCGACGACCGCGGCGATCACCACGACGACCGGGACGGCCAGCTTGACCAGCGTCGCCGTGCCGGCCACCTTGGTGAGGTCCACCGCCTCGGCCTCGGGGGAATCGATCACCCGCGTCTCGGGCTGAGTCTCCACCGCGACCGGAGCCGCAGGCTCTTCAACGACCGGAGCCGCCGGCTCATCCGCGACCGGGGCAGCGGTCTCCTCGGCGGCCGGGGTCGCGGGCTCCGCAACGGCCGGGGCCGCGGCCGCCTCGGCCGCCAGCTGCTTCTCGAGGTTGTCGACGAACTGGGTCAGCAGCCGGGTGCTGATGTCCGCGATCGTGCTGCGACCCATCTGCGCCAGCGGTCCGGCGATGTTCAGGTCGGTCTCGACCCGCACCTTCGTCGCCCCGTCGGCGGTGGAGAGGACCGCGGTCACCAGGGCGGACGCGCGGCCCTTGCCGCTGGCGTCGCGCCCCTTCGCCTCGATGACGGCGCGGTGCGCGGTGGCGTCCTGTTCCTTGAAGACCGCGGTACCGGAGAACTGGGCGGTCATCGGCCCGACCTTGACCTTGACCTTCCCCTGGTACTCGTCGCCGCTGACGCCGGTCAGCTGCGCGCCGGGCATGCAGGGGGCGATGCGCTCGATGTCGGTGAGCACCGCCCAGGTCTCATCGATCGGCCTGGCCACGACGAATTCGTTGGTGAGCAACATGGTGAGGGGCACCTCCGTTGAGGGCGTCGAGGAGTGGTTCGACGGCGGCCAGCGAGTGGGCGCTGACCACGGCGTCGCAGTACGGCCACGCCGCCGCCATGCCGCCGACCAGCGGCTGGTAGCGCGGGCTCTGGGTCCGGGGATTGACCCAGACGATGCGGTACGCCAGACGGGACAGCCGGGCCATCTCGGCGCCCACCTGCGCGGGGTCGCCGGTCTCCCAGCCGTCGGAGACGACGAGCACGACGGCGCCGCGGGCCATGCCCCGCCGGCCGTACTCGTCGTTGAAGCGCTTGAGCGCGGCGCCGATGCGGGTGCCGCCCGACCAGTCCGGCGCGGCCCGGCCGGCCCGTTCGAGGGCCACCGCCGGGCGGGTGCGGGCCAGCACCCGGGTGAGCCGCGTCAGCCTCGTGGCGAACGTGAACACCTCGGCACGGGTTGCGCCGGTCGCGCAGTACAACAGCTGGAGCATCGCCCTGGCGTAGGGCTCCATCGAGCCGGAGATGTCACACAGCACCACCAGCCGGCGGGGCTTCTGCTTGCGGGTGCGGCGCGGCAGCCGCAGCGGTTCGCCGCCGCTGCGCCGGGCCCGGCGCAGCGCCGCGCGCAGGTCGACCGAGCGGCCGTCCGGCGCGGCGCGGAACCGGCGGCTGCGCCGGGGCGGGGTCGCGAGCCGCAGCCGCCGCATGAGGGCGGCGAGCTGCGCCAGCTCGTCATCGGTCAGGGTGGCGAAGTCGCGCCCGGCGAGCCGCTCGGCCGCGCTCCCGGCGGTCGCCATCTCGACCTCCACGGCGGGCGACGCTCCAGACTTTTCAGAAATGTCGGAAGTGTCGGTGGAGGAAGCGCTCGCCGTGCCCGATCGGGTCGTCGTGGAGGTGCCCTGCGCGTTCGGATCGCCGCGGAAGTCGGCGACGTCCGCGAAGCCCCGGAAGATGGCGTCGAAGACCCGGTCCAGGATCGGGAACTGCGCCGGATCCCAGGTCAGCGTGGCCCGCGCGCAGCGGTGCAGCTCGTCCACCGTCCGCGGCGCGAGCAGCTCGACCGCGAGCGCGAAGCGGGCGCAGCGGTCCGGTCCGACCGGAAGCCCGGCGTCGTGCAACACCGCGCCGAAGCCAGCGACGAGCCCCGCGAGATCCCCGCGCGGGTCACCCGGCGATGACACCGGCGAGTCCGGCACGGCGGGCCACCTCCTCGTCCTCGCGGTACTTCAGTACCGCGCCGAGGGTGGCGCCGGCCGACGCCTCGTCCAGCGGCAGGCCGAGCAGCCGCAGCGCGTTGGCCCAGCTGATCGCCTCGGCGACGCCCGGCGGCTTGGCCAGGTCGAGCGCGCGCAGCCGGGACACCGCGCCGGCCACGCCGGTGGTGAGCGACTCGGCGGCGCCGGGCACGCGGCGGCGGATGATCGCCGCGACACGTGCGGCGTCGGGGTAGCCGATCCAGTGGTACAGGCAGCGGCGCAGCAGCGCGTCGTGCAGGTCGCGGGTCCGGTTGGAGGTCAGCACCACGACCGGTGGCACGACCGCGGCCCGGGTGCCCAGCTCGGGGATGGTGACCGAGCCCTCGGCGAGCAGCTCGAACAGGAACGCCTCGAACTCGTCGTCGGCCCGGTCGACCTCGTCGATGAGCAGCACCGCCGGGCGCGGGCCGGGGTGCTCGATCGCGGCGAGCAGGGGCCGGCGCAGCAGGTACTCGGGCGCGAAGAGGTCCGCCTCGCGCGGGGTCTCGCCGCGCGCCTCGGCGAGCCGGATGCCGAGCAGCTGGCGCGGGTAGTTCCACTCGTAGAGCGCCTCGGCGGCGCTGAGCCCCTCGTAGCACTGCAGCCGGATGAGTGGCGTGTCCAGCGCCGCGGCGAGCGCGCCGGCCGCGGCCGTCTTGCCCACGCCGGGCTCGCCCTCCAGCAGGATCGGCTGGCCCATCTTCAGCGCCAGGAACAGCGCGGTGCCCAGGGCCGGCTCGGCGAGGTACCCCTGCCGGTCGAGCCCCTCGACCAGCGCGTCGACCGTGTCGATCACAGGTACCGCGCCGGGGCGTCGGCGAAGGCGCGGCGGCAGCCGGTGCCGCAGAAGTAGTACACGACGCCCTCGTGCTGGTAGTGCAGCGCGTCCGGGACGATCGCGACATCCATGGCGCAGACCGGATCCTTCGCGATCCGCACCGCGGAGGGCTTCTCCAGCAGCGGCAGCATGATGTGCTTGGGCGCCTCTGACGCCTCTGGCGCCCCGGCCGGCGGCGCGGTCTGCCGCGGCCGCTTCGAGATGATCTCGGCCAGCACCGACAGCGCGATCTCGGGCGCGGTGCGGGCGCCGACGTCCAGCCCGGCCGGGGCGTGGATGAGGCCCTTCTCGGCGTCGGTGAGCGACAGCTCGGCGAGGACCGCGGCGGCGCGTTTGCGGCTGGCGACGAGGGCGACATATGGGATCCGGGCCTTCACGGCGGCGGTGAGGATCTCGGCCTCGTCGCGCCCGTGCGAGGCGACGATGACGGCGCTCGCGTCCAGCGGGATCGGGGTCCGCGCGCCGGGTGCTGTGCCGCTCGCCCGGGAGCTGTCCCAGCCGACGGCCTGGGCGACGTCGGCCAGGGCGCGGGCGACGGGGGCCTCGCCGTAGACGAAGACCAGCGGCGCTGGGATCATCGCCTCCAGGAAGATTTCGAGGGTACCGCCGGAAAGACAGGGATTGGCGACCGTGAGCAGGCCCTCGGAGCCGGGCCGGTCGTCGGGGCCCTCGTCGTCGGGCGTGATGCGCAGCAGCGTCGACTCGCCCGTCTCCAGCAGCCGAAGCCCCTGGAGACGAACGGTCGACTCGGCACAGGTACCGCCGACGAACCCCTCGATCGTGCCGTCCGACAGCACCAGGGCCCGGTCGCCGGCCTTGGCGCTGGTCGGGCGCTCGGCGCGCACCACGGTCGCGAGCACGAACGGGGTGCGGCCCTCGCGTAGCTGGTCGGCACGGATGAGGAGGTTCATCGGGGGTTCCTTCTCTGCTGGACTAGCTCTGCTGGACTAGCTGATTGCCAGGTCGGTGCGGATCGGGCGGCCCTGCGCGGCCCGCCAGACGTTCGACGGGGTCAGCGGCATGTCGGCGTGCCGCACCCCGAAGGGCTTGAGCGCGTCGAGCACGGCGTTGACCACCGCGGCCGGGGAGCCGACCGTGGCCGACTCGCCGACGCCCTTGGCGCCGATCGGGTGGTGCGGCGACGGGGTGACGGTCTCGCCGAGCTCCCACGAGGGGCACTCCAGCGCCGTCGGCAGCAGGTAGTCCATGAGCGAGGCGCCGAGGTGGTTGCCGTCCTCGTCAAACGCCATGAGCTGCATGAGCGCCATGCCGATGCCGTCGGCGAGGCCGCCGTGCACCTGGCCCTCGACGATCATCGGGTTGATCCGCACGCCGCAGTCGTCGACCGCGATGAACCGCCGCACCTTGACCTGGCCGGTGGCCGGGTCGACGTCGACGACGCAGATGTACGCGCCGAACGGATAGGTGAGGTTCGGCGGGTTGTAGACGGTCGTCGCGTCCAGGTGGCCTTCGACGCCCTCGGGCAGCTCGAGGCTGGAGTGCGCGGCCATCGCGATCTCCTGGATGGTCTTGCCCTGGTCCGGGTCGCCCTTGACGAAGAAGCGGCCCTTCTCCCAGTCGAGGTCGTCCGGGGAGACCTCCAGCATCGCCGAGGCCACGATCCGGGCCCGGTCGCGCACCTTGCGGGCGACGATCGCCGTGGCCGCGCCGGAGACCGGGGTCGAGCGCGACCCGTAGGTGCCCAGGCCGAACGGGGTCTGGTCGGTGTCGCCGTGCACGACCTCGATGTCGTCGGGGGAGATGCCGAGCTCCTCCGCGACGATCTGCGCGAACGTCGTCTCGTGCCCCTGGCCCTGGGTCTGCACCGACAGCCGCAGCACGGCCTTGCCGGTCGGGTGCACGCGCAGCTCGGCGCCGTCGGCCATGCCCAGCCCGAGGATGTCCATGTGCTTGCGCGGGCCGGCGCCCACGCCCTCGGTGAAGAAGCTGATGCCGATGCCCATGTACTCGCCGCGCTCGCGCTTCTCGGCCTGCTCCTGGCGCAGCTTCTCGTACTCGACCATGTCCATGGCCAGGCGCAGCGCCTTCGGGTAGTCGCCCGAGTCGTACTCCCAGCCGGTGGGGGTCGTGTACGGGAACTGCTCCGGCTTGAGCAGGTTCTTCATGCGCAGCTCGGCCGGGTCCATCTTCAGCTCGTAGGCCAGCACGTCGATCATGCGCTCGACGAGGTACACGGCCTCGGTGATGCGGAACGAGCAGGCGTACGCCACGCCGCCCGGCGCCTTGTTGGTGTACACGCCGGTGACGTCGCAGGACGCCGCCTCCAGGTCGTAGGACCCGGTGAAGATGTGGAAGAAGCCGGCCGGGAACTTCGTCGGCTGCGCGGTGCCGTTGAAGGCGCCGTGGTCGGCGAGCACGTTGACCCGCAGGGCGCGGATCTTGCCGTCCTTCGTCGCCGCGATCTCGCCGCGCATGTGGTAGTCGCGGGCGAACGCGGTGGCGGTCAGGTGCTCGTTGCGGTCCTCCATCCACTTGACCGGCTTGCCGGTGACGATCGAGCCGACGATCGCCAGCACGTAGCCGGGGTAGATGCCGACCTTGCCGCCGAAGCCGCCGCCGATGTCCGGCGAGACGACCCGGATCTTGTGTTCGGGCAGCCCGGCGACGAGCGCGTACACCGTGCGGTGCGCGTGCGGCGCCTGCGTGGTCGAGTAGATGGTCAGCTTGCCGCTGACCTTGTCGAAGTCGGCAACCGCGCCGCAGGTCTCCAGGGGCGACGGGTGCACCCGTGGGTACAGCACGTCCTCGGCCACGACCACCTCGGCCTCGGCGAAGACCGCGGCGGTCTTCTCCTTGTCCCCGGCGCTCCAGTCGAAGATGTGGTTGTCGGTCTTGCCCTCCTTGTCGTCCCGGATGACCGGGGCGCCGGGCGCGAGGGCCTGCTTCGCGTCGGCGATGACCGGCAGCGGCTCGTACTCGACCTCGATCAGCTCCAGGGCGTCGCGCGCGATGTAGTGGTTCTCCGCCACCACGAACGCGACCTCCTGGTTCTGGAAGCGCACCTTGTCGGTCGCGAGCACCGCCTGGGTGTCGTACGACAGGGTGGGCATCCAGGCCAGCTTGAGCGTCTCCAGCGTCGCGCCGGTGATGACGGCCTTGACGCCGGGCAGCGCCTCGGCGGCGCTGGTGTCGATCGAGACGATCTTCGCGTGCGCGTAGGGGCTGCGCAGGAACGAGCCGTGCAGCATGCCGGGCAGCTGGATGTCGTCGACGTAGTTGCCCTTGCCCCGGACGAACCGCGCGTCCTCCTTGCGGTGCATCCGCCCGAAGCCCATCGGCGTGGGATTCTCGGTCACGGTCATGGCTGCGCACCCTCCTTCGCCTGGTGCTCGGCCGCCCAGCGGACCGACCGGACGATGTTCTCGTAGCCTGTGCACCGGCACAGCTGGCCGGAGATGGCCTCCCGGATCTCCTGCTCGGAGGGGTCGGGGTTCTCGTTGAGCAGGGCGCGGGCGGTGATCATCATGCCCGGCGTGCAGAAGCCGCACTGCAAGCCGTGGCACTGCACGAAGCCCTGCTGCACCGGGTCGAGCCCGTCGGGGCCCTCCAGCCCCTCCACCGTGCCGACCTGCTTGCCGTCGGCCATGACCGCCAGCACCGTGCAGGACTTCACGGGCACGCCGTCCAGCGTCACGGTGCACACGCCGCAGTTGGACGTGTCGCAGCCCCAGTGCGTACCCGTGAGGCCTAGCTCGTTGCGCAAGAAGTGCACCAGCAGGAGCCGGGGCTCCACGTCGCGGGTGTGCTGCTCGCCGTTCACCGTAACGGTGATCTGCATGTCCTAGGCCTCCTGCCCTCGCGCGCGGGCGGTCGCGGCGCGCAGCGCGCGCACGGTGAGCTCGCCGGCGAGGTGCCGCTTGTAGTCGACCGGTCCGCGCTGGTCCGCGACCGGGTTGGTGTTTTCGGCGGCGATGCGCCCTGCCTCGGCGAACGTCTCCTCGGTGGCCGGCTTGCCGGCGAGGAACGCCTCGGCCTCGGCAGCGCGGAAGTGCTCGGCGCCGACGGCGGAGAGACCGATCCCGGCGGTCCGGATCGTGTCCTGGTCCAGCCAGACGGCGGCACCGGCGGCCGCGACCGCCCAGTCGCCGACGCGGCGCTCCACCTTGTGGTACGCCGAGCCGCCGCCGGGCCGGATCGGGACCCGGATCTCGGTGAGCAGCTCGCCGGGCTCGACGACGGTCTCGTACGGGCCCACGTGGAACTCGGTGAGCGGCACGGTGCGCGACCCCCGCGCACCCTGGATCACCACCGAGGCGTCGACCGCGGCGAACGCGGCGGAGAGGTCCTCGGACGGATCGGCCTGGCACAGGGAGCCGCCGACGGTACCGCGGTTGCGCACCAGGGGGTCGGCGATCACGCGCTCGGCGTCGGCGAAGATGCGGTAGTGCTCCTCGACGAGCGGCGAGGCGAGCAGCTCCGCGTGCCGAGTGAGCGCGCCGATGCGCAGATCACCGCCCTCGACCCGGATGTATGAGAGCTCGGCCACATCGTTGATGTCGATGAGTGCTGTCGGGCGGGCCAGGCGCAGCTTCATCATCGGGATGAGGCTGTGGCCGCCGGCGATCACGCGGGCGTCCTCACCCCATTGAGTCAGCAGCTCCAGGGTCTGCCCGACGCTTGTGGCTTTCGCGTATTCGAATGCGGCGGGTACTTGCATCGCGCCTCCGGTCTTTTCGGGTCCGGACAATGAGTCGAAGGTCGACAGAATCGTCGTCCTAAAGCCGAGATCGGACAACTCCGCCTGCGTAGCCGGACTGTATACACAACGTAGTTTCCGTTGCCCAGGCCCACATGCGTGTCAGTGCAAATTGCAAAATTGAAGACGTGGGCGGGCGCAAACGGGCGATGGGTGTCGTCGAGCAGATCGACGCGGGTGTTGCGGAGCTGCGCCCGGACGACGGGCGGCCCGGCCGCTGGACGCTGCTGATCGACGGATATCCGCAGTCGGCGCTCGACCTTTCGGATCCGCGGCTGCTGGACTTCGAATACATGCGCCGCATCGCCTCGGTCGCCGACGCGATGGCCCCGGCCGGCGCGCCGCTCTCGGTGCTGCACCTGGGCGGGGGTGCGCTGACCATCCCGCGGTACGTGGCCGCCACCCGCCCCGGCTCCTCCCAGCGCGTGGTCGAGCTCGACGCGGCGCTCACCGCGTTCGTGCGGCGCGAGCTGCCGCTGCCCCGCGGCGCCGACATCCGGGTCCGGGCGGCCGACGCCCGGGCCGCGGTCGAGTCGCTCGCCCCGGGCCGCTTCGATCTGGTCGTCGCCGACGTCTACCGTGGCGCCCGGGTCCCGGCGCACCTCGCGTCACTGGAGTTCCTGACCGCGGCCGCGCGGCTGCTGCGCCCCGGCGGCCTCTACGTGGCCAACCTGGCCGACGGCTCCGGCCTGGCCTTCGCCCGCGGCCAGGCGGCGACCTTGCGCCGCGTGTACGGCGAGATCGTGCTCCTCGCGGAGCCGGGCGTCCTGCGCGGCCGGCGGTTCGGCAACGTGGTCCTGGTGGCCTCCGCCGAGCCCGGCCGCATCCCGCAGGCCTCGCTGGCCCGCGCCGCCGCCGCGGACCCGTTTCCGGCCAGGCTGGTCTCCGGCGACGATCTGACGAAGCTCATCGGCGGCGCGCGCGTGGTGACCGACGCGACCGCCACGTCCTCTCCCGCGCCACCCGCCGGCCTGTTCTAGGCGCTCTGCTGGGTCGCTGTTGTTACCGACCAGTGGTCGGGATCGTGCTTAGGGATCGTTCAGGAACCGCTTACAGTTCGTGGATGCTCGAATTCGACACCGTTCCCGCCGCCCGCCGCCCGGCCGAGGAGCGCGCCGCCCTGCTCGCCGATCCGGGTTTCGGCCGGGTCTTCACCGACCACATGGTCACCATTCGGTACGCCGAGTCCAAGGGATGGTACGACGCCCGCCTGGTGCCCTTCGGGCCGCTCTCGCTCTCGCCCGCCACCGCCGCGCTGCACTACGGCCAGGAGATCTTCGAGGGCCTCAAGGCGTATGTGATGCCCGACGGCGGCGTGGGGCTCTTTCGCCCCGAGGCCAACGCCCGCCGCCTGAACGCGACGGCCGAACGGCTCGCCATGCCGCACCTGCCCGAAGAGCTGTTCCTGCGCGCGGTGTGGACGCTGGTCGAGGCCGACCGCGACTGGGTGCCGGCGGGCGAGGGGCAGAGCCTCTACATCCGCCCGTTCATGATCGCCATGGACCCCTTCCTCGGCGTGCGGCCGTCCCTGGAGTACCTCTTCGCGGTCATCGCCTCGCCCTCGGGCGCCTACTTCGCCGGCGGCGCCAAGCCGGTCACGGTCTGGGTGTCGCAGGACTACTCGCGCGCGGCGCCCGGCGGCACCGGCGCGGTCAAGGCCGCCGCCAACTACGCCGTCAGCCTTCGCGCCCAGGCCCAGGCCCAGGACGCGGGCTGCGACCAGGTGGTCTTCCTCGACGCCGTGGAGCACCGGTGGATCGAGGAGTCGGGGAGCATGAACCTCTTCTTCGTGTACGAGCGGGATGGCGCGCCGCTGCTCGTCACCCCGCCGCTGAACGGCTCGATCCTGCCGGGCGTGACCCGCGACTCGGTCCTGACGCTGGCCCGCCACCGCGGCTGGGGCGTCGAGGAGCGGCCGTACTCGGTGGACGAGTGGCGCACGGACGCCGCGACCGGTGACCTGCGCGAGACCTTCGCCTGCGGCACGGGCGTCGTCATCACGTCGATCGGCACCGCGCGGTCCCGCGACGGCGAGTTTCTCATCGGCGGCGCGCAGGAGGGCCCGGTGACGTCGTCGATCCGCGATGCGATCGTCGGCATCCAGCGCGGCCTGGCCGACGACCCCTTCGGCTGGTCCCGTCGTTCCTGACCCGCGTCGGCCGCTCAGGCATCGACGAGCTCCGCGTCGGGTTGCCGGCTCGTCGCCCATCGTCCTGTCGTGAGCGTACCGATGGCCAGGATGACGGCGCCGCACCCGGCGATGATCCACCAGCCCGCGTGGCTCGCCGGGCTGAAGCCGGCGGGCAGCGGGCGGCCTCGCAGGCCGGCGGTGAGCACGGCGCCGAGGACGGCGATGCCGAGCACCGAGCCGAACTGGCGACTGGTCGAGGCGAACGCGGACGCGACGCCGGCCTGGGCGGTGGGCAGGCCGGAAACCGCGGTGACCGTGATCGGCGGGTTGACCATGGCGAAGCCGATACCGAACGAGAAGTACGCGGCCAGCACCAGCACCATCGGCGTGTGCGGCGTGAGCGCCGTCAGCAGCAGCCCGCTGACGGCGATGCCGGCGCCGCCGACGAGCAGCGACGGGCGCGGGCCGCTGGCGCCGACCAGCCGGCCCGAGAGCGGGCCGAGGACCAGGGCGCTCGCCGCGATCGGCAGGGTGAGCAGGCCGGCGTGCAGCGGGGAGAAGCCGCGCACCTCCTGCAGGTAGAGGGTGTTGAGCAGCAGGAAGCCGGCGAGCGCGCCGAACGCGGCGACGGCGATCGAGGTGGCGCCGGAGAACGGGGGGCTGCGGAACAGCCTGACGTCCACGAGCGGCTCGGCTCGGCGCGGCTCCACCAGCAGCAGTGCCCCGAGCGCCACGAGCGCCACAACACCGGCCACGAGCTCGTGCTCGATGATCGCGTAGGTGGCGCTGGCCAGCAGTACCAGGACGATGGCCTGGCCGGGCAGGTCGACCCGCCGGGGCCGCGGGGCGCGCGACTCGGGCACGAACAGCGCGGTGAGCACGACGGCGGCCATGCCGATCGGCACGTTGATCCCGAAGATGGCACGCCAGCCGGTGCTCTGGACCAGCAAGCCGCCGACCACCGGGCCGAGCGCCATGCTGATGCCGACCACGCCGGCCCACACGCCGATGGCCCGGGCGCGCTCGCGCCGGTCGGTGAACACGTTCGTGATGATGGACATGGCGACCGGGTTGAGCATCGAGCCCCCGATCGCCTGCACCACCCGGAAGGCGATCAGCCAGCCGAGTGAGGGGGCCAGGCCGCAGAGCAGCGAGCCGATCGAGAACACCACCAGCCCGGTCTGAAAGGTCCGGCGGCGTCCGACGCGGTCGGCGGTGGAGCCGGCCATGAGCAGGAGGCTGGCCAGGACAAGGGTGTACGCGTCGATCGTCCACTGCAGGCCGGAGAGCGGGGCCCGCAGGTCGCGGCCGATCGCCGGCACCGCGATGTTCACGATCGTGTTGTCGAGGCCGACCATGAGCAGGCTGATGCAACAGATGCCGAGAATGAGCAGGCGCCGGCTGCGTGCTTGTACGGCCATAACTGTCACGTTCGTACAGCCAAGCGCCCGGCGCCAAGCCGTGCGGCCCGATATCACCTCGCCGGTGAGACGCGGGTGTTCGACGCGATTCGCCTGGACGGCAGTCGTTACGCCACCGCGCAGGCCGCCGCCATCAGCCGTCGTCGCCCGCCGCCGGGAAGCGGACTTCGGCGATGAGGCCACCCTCCGCCCGGGCGTGGAGGACGAGCCGGGCGTGGTGAGCCTCGCTCACGCTGCGCGCGAGCGTCAGCCCGAGCCCGTGTCCTCTGCCCGGACCGGCCACGCGACCGTGGCCACGGACGAACGGCTCGGTCAGCGTGGCGACGAGTTCCTCCGAGAGCGCCGCGCCGGTGTTCTCGACGACGAGGCTCACGTCCGCCGACGTTCGGTCGACCGTGATCCGGATGCGGCCGTCCCGCACGTTGTGCCGTACCGCGTTCTGCACGAGGTTGGCCACCGCCTGCCGAAGGAGCGCCGGATCGCCGGCGATCGTGGCCGGCACCAGTTCGGCCCCGACGGTGAGGCCGAGTGCCCCTGCCGCGGACTCCTCGACGCGCAGGGCGTCGTGGACGAGCGCGTCGAGCCGCACGCGCTCATGGCGCAGCTGTCCGCCGCCGGCGTCGGCGAGGGCCAGGAGAGACTCGATCGTCTCGCGGTTGCGCTGGTTCATCTCGCGGACCCGCTCCGCCGTCCGGCGCAGCGTGGGCAGATCGGCGTCCGGGTCGGCGAGCGCGACATCCAGCAGGGTCTGCGTGGTCGCGATCGGAGTGCGCAGCTCGTGGGAGGCGTTGGCGGCGAAACGCTGGTGCTCGCCGACGGATCGTTCCAGCCGCGCGAGCATGTCGTCGAGCGTCTCCGAGAGGTCGCGCAGTTCGTCGTGCGGCCCGTCGCCGCTGACACGCTGCGTGAGGTCGCCCGCCGCCGCGCTCTTGGCCACGCGGTTGATCGCCTGCAGGGGGCGCAGCATCCGGCCCGCGATGACCCAGCCGACCAGGGCGCCGAGCAGCGCGAGGATGAGGAAGGCGCCGATGGAGACCGCCAAGAGCAACGTGAAGACGTCGTTCGCGTTGTTGACCTCAGGGGCCGCGAACACGGAGTTGAGATTGGTCGGGGTGCTCGAAGCCAGCGGAGACGCTTGCGGGGCGGCGGTCGGCAGGTTGTCGAGGGGCCCGACGCCCGCCGCCGGCGTGAGCGCGTAGGCGGGCACGTACCGCATGAACACGTACACCACGCCGAGCATCAGGGCGCCGGTGACCGCGAGCAGCGCGGCGTATGTGACGGCGAGTCTGGCACGGAGGGTGAACCGGCGCTGTCCCCGGCTCATGTGCCGAACCGGTATCCGCTGCCGGGCACCGTCTCGATCACCGACGGGGATCCGAGCCGCTTGCGCAGATTTGAGATCGTCACCCTGATCGTGTTGGTGAAGGGGTCCGCGTTGGCGTCCCACGCCTTCTCCAACAGGGTCTCCGCGCTGATCACTCCGCCGTCCGCGCGCATCAGCACGTGGAGCACCGCGAACTCCTTCCGGGTCAGTCGCACGAGCCGGCCATTCCGGTAGACCTCCCGCCGGAACGGATCGATCCGCACCCCGGCGCTCTCGATGACCGGGGGCCGGGCCTGCGCCGAGCGGCGCTCGAGTGCCCGCAGCCGGGCCACCAGCTCGGGGAAGTCGAAGGGTTTCGCCAGGTAGTCGTCGGCGCCGAGCTCGAAGCCGCTCACCTTGTCGCCGAGACCGCCGGCGGCCGTCAGCATCAGCACCCGGCAGGCCGGGCGGTTGGACACCACCCACGCGCAGACGTCGTCGCCGTGGAGGCCGGGGAGGTCACGGTCGAGCACAACCACGTCATAGTCGTTCGCGCTCAGCTCGTCGACCGCGCGCTCACCGTCGTGCACGAGGTCGGCCGCGATCGTCTCCCGCCGCAGTCCGGTCTGGATCGCCTCGCCGAGGTAGACCTCGTCCTCCACGATCAGCACACGCATGGCGCCCCCTTACGGTTTCCCGGGCATTTCACCACATGCGCTGTCACGGAAACATAAAGGAATCCTTGAACGCGGCTGAAACACAACCCTCCGTTGACTGGACTCAGCGCTCGCACCGAGTGTCTCGAAACGGAAGGGCACGTTCATGACCCTCAGCACCCGTTCTCCCGGCCGCCTCGCGGCGATTTTGGCGGTGCCCGCACTGCTTTTCGCGCTCACCGGATGTGGGGACGGCGGCGCCGCGAGTGGCTCCTCCTCCGCCGCACCGGCCGCCGACTCCCGCCAGGCCTGGATGCTCAAGTACGCGCAGTGCCTGCGCGACAACGGTGTCGATGTGAAGGACCCGGAGCCCGGCCCGGGCGACAGCGTGAACATGAACGCCTGGGAGGCGCCGGGGGCGGTCTTGGACAAGTGCGCGGCGAAGGTAGGCAACTTGCCGCCCCTGAGCAAGGAAGAGAAGGCGAAGCACGACCAGGAGACGCAAAAGGTGTTGCTCAAGATAGTGGGTTGCTACCGCGAAAACGGCGTGAATGTGCCGGATCCCGTGCCCGGCGAAGCGCTGAACATCCCGGCTGGTACGCCCAAGAACGTGCTCGACAAATGCGGCGGCGCCGTGGGCTCGCTCACGCCGGCTGGGGAATGATGACGTCCCCGGATGACGCGCCTCAGGCGCGCCGCCGGCGGAAGAGGAACGGCTGGACGGTGGCCGCGGTCGTCGCCGCCCTCGTGGTGGTGGGCGGCGGGGCGGCTTTCGCCGCCGCGGCGCTCGCTGAACCTCCGGCCCCGCGCAAGCACCTCACCGCCGGAAAGGCGCCGATCGAGCGCGGAACGCTCTCCGGCTCGGTGAAGTCCTCCGGCACGCTGGCGTACGCCGACCCGCGCGATGTCGGGTCGAAGCTGTCCGGAGTGCTCACGGCGGCGCCGCAGCCGGGTGCGACCGTGAGCGTAGGCCAGCCGCTCTTCTCGGTGGACAACGTCCCGGTGTTCCTCCTCCAGGGTTCGCTCCCGGCCTGGCGGTCGTTCGAGTCCGGGATGGGCGACGGCCCCGACGTCCAGCAACTCGAGGAGAACCTGAAGACGCTCGGCTTCTTCGACGGCAAGCCGGACCGGAAGTTCACGTCGAAGACCACGTCGGCGATCGTCGCCTGGCAGAAGGCGACCGGTCAGCAGCGGACCGGTCGTGTCGACCTTGGTCGGATCGTGTTCGACCAGGGGGATGTGCGCGTCCAGTCCGTCAAGGCGCAGCGGGGCGGCTCCGTTGGCGGGGGCGCCGCGGTGTTGTCGGTCACCGAGCTCCAGAAACGGGTGTCCGTGAAGCTTCAGCTGGCGAATCAGCAGCTGGCGAAGCTCGGCGGCGCGGTGGAGATCACGCTCCCGAACGGCACGCGGACCAACGGAAAGGTCCTCTCGGTCGGCACACCCCAGCAGGAAGGCGACAAGGACAACGTCGTCATCCCGGTTGTCGTGACGCTCGACGACCCGGCGGCCGGCGGCGATCTGCAGCAGGCCGGTGTGACGGTCAGCTTCCCGGCCGAGACCCGCGAGAACGTGCTCTCGATTCCGGTCGCCGCACTGATCGCACTCGATGACACGCACTTCGGCGTCGAAGTGGTGCGCTCGGACGGCACGGTCGATCGCGTCCCGGTCAAGACGGGGCTGTTCGCGGCCGGTCGCGTCGAGATCTCCGGCGACGGGCTGGAGGCGGGACAGAACGTGGTGATCCCGAAGATATGAACGAGATCATCCGGCTCGACGGTGTCGAGCGCGGCTACGGCCAGCCGTCGGTACTCGCTTGCGCGGGTGTCAGCCTGTCGATCAACCAGGGCGAGCTCGTGGCCGTCGTCGGCCCGAGCGGGTCCGGCAAGTCCACGCTGCTCAACCTGATCGGCACCCTCGACCGGCCGACCGCCGGCTCGGCGACGATCGCCGGGGTGGACGTGCGGCGCATGTCGGACGCGGACCTGTCGGCGCTGAGGGCGTATCGCATCGGGTTCGTGTTCCAGCAGTTCCATCTGGCAGAGGGCGTTGCGGCGCTCGACATCGTGGCGGACGGAATGCTCTACTCCGGCGTACCGCGAGCCGAGCGCCGGCGCCGTGCCCGGCTCGCCCTGGAGCGTGTCGGTCTCGGTCATCGCACCGGCCACAGGCCGAACCAGCTCTCCGGCGGTGAACGCCAGCGGGTCGCGATCGCCCGCGCCGTCGTCGGCGATCCGGTGCTGCTGCTCGCGGACGAACCGACCGGCAATCTGGACTCGGAATCGGGCGCCTCGGTCGTCGCGCTGCTTCGCGAACTGAACAGCTCGGGCACGACGGTCGTCGTCATCACACACGACGCGGAACTCGCCGCGGCTTTCCCCCGTCGCATCGCGATGCGCGACGGTCGGGTCATCTCGGACTCGCGCGCCAACCAGTGCGAGACCGTCCAGAGCGAGGAGCATGCCGTATGACCGGCACCCATCCCGGCGCCCCGCGTTCCGCCCTGCTGCCGGCCGACATCGCACGCCTTGCGGTTGCCGGAGTGCGGGTCCGCCCGCTGCGCGCCGTCCTCTCGGCGCTCGGCATCGCCATCGGCATCGCGGCGATGCTCGCCGTCGTCGGCATCTCCGCGTCAAGTCAGCAGCGAGTGAACGAGCAGCTCACCAGCCTGGGCACCAATCTCTTGCGCGCCGAACCGGCCAGGAACCTCTTCGGGGAGCAGACCAAGCTGCCTCCGGAAACCATCGACAAAGTCCGACTCGTCGATGGTGTCGAGGCGGCGAGCGGCGTCGCGGTGCTCCCGGCGGTCAACGTGTACCGCAGTGAGCTGATCGATCCGGCGGCGACCGCCGGCCTTCAGGTGGTCGCGGCTGACCTGGGCCTGCTCGATGTCACCCGGAGCGGGCTGAGCGTCGGCGCCTGGCTGAATCCCGCCACGTCGACCTTCCCCTCGGTCGTCCTGGGCGCCACCGCCGCCGAACGGCTGGGCGTGGTGAAACCGGGCGTACAGGTGTGGCTGGGTGGCCGGTCGTTCACGGTGGTCGGCATCCTGGCCGCGTCACCGCTGGCGCCCGAGTTGGACACCGCCGCCCTGATCGGCGGTCCGGCCGCGGCCAGGCTGTTCGGCTGGAAGGGCAACCCGTCGACCGTCTACGCACGGTCGGTCGAGGCCGCCTTCAACCGGGTCCGTTCCCTGCTGCCAGGCACGGTCCAGCCGCAGTTCCCGAGCGATGTGAGCGTCTCACGGCCCTCCGACGCGCTCGCCGCGAAGGCCGCGATCGATCAGGCCTTCACCGGCCTGCTCGTCGGGCTCGGCGCTATCGCACTCCTCGTCGGCGGGATCGGCGTCGCCAACACAATGATCATCTCTGTCATCGAACGCCACCGGGAGGTCGGTTTGCGCCGCGCCCTCGGCGCGACCCGGGCGCACATCCGGGGCCAGTTCCTCGCCGAGGCACTCGTGCTTTCCGCGTTCGGCGGCGTCATAGGCGCGGTCCTCGGCGTCGTGGTCACCGCGGTGATCGCCCCGCTCAACGACTGGCCGATCGTCGTTCCTCCCCTGGCCATGGTTGTGGGACTGGCCTGCACGCTCGTGATCGGCGCCGCCGCCGGGCTCTACCCGGCCGCGCGTGCGGCGCGAATCCCGCCGACGACGGCCTTGAACAGCTGAGGGCGGCCCGGCGAACGTCTCCGGCTCATTCGTCTATGGGCGCCGGGCGCGGGCGATCGCGGGAAGGTGGGTCTGCGACGCCGCCGCCCGAGGTGGCGTGTTCGCGGTCGGCAGCGTGAACACGAACCGGGACCCGCCGTCCGGGTTGTCCGACGCCGCGATCGTCCCGCCGTGCCGTTCGACGATCCGCTTGCAGATGGCCAGGCCCAGGCCCGTCCCGGCGTAGCCGCTCGTGCGGTGCGCGCGGTGGAAGTTGGTGAAGATGGCGTCGTGGTGGCCCGGCGGGATGCCGATGCCGTTGTCCGAGAGCTCCACCCGCACCATCCCGTCCTGGTCGATCCGTGACGAGATGGCGATCCGCGGGGTGATGCCCGGCGCCGTGTACTTCACGGCGTTGCCCACCAGGTTGTCGAGCAGTTGGCGCAGGAGCACCGGGTCGGCGCGCACGGCGTCGAGCCTGCCCAGCGCGAACTCCGGCGTGGGGGTGCCGGCCGCGGCGGCCAGGTCCGTGCGGGCGTTCGTCACCTCCACGACCAGGTCGCGCAGCGCCAGGTCCACGGGGGCGATCGCGGCGTTGCGCGCGGTCGTGTACGCCAGCAGGTCGTTGATCAGGTGGCGCATGCGGCCCGAGGCGCGGGTGATGCGGACCAGGCTGTCGCCCGCGTCGCGCACCGCCGGATCGTCGCTCGGCATCGTGCCTAGCGTGTCGCCGAGGTTCTCGGCCCAGCCGTCGATCGTGGTCAGCGGGTTGAGCAGGTCGTGCGCGACGACGCCGGCGAAGGAGGACAGCTCGTCGCGGTGCCGGCGCTCGGCGGTGACGTCGTGGAAGACCACCACCGCGCCGCCCTCGGCGGTCTCGTCGGTAGGCAGGCGGGTCGCGCTGACCGAGAGGATGCGCCCGTCCGGTACGCCGGAGTTGCGCACCAGCAGCTCCTGGTTGCGCACGTCGTGGCCGGCGAGCGCCCGCACGTAGGCCATCTCCTCCCCCGGCAGCGGGGTGCCGTCGGGGTGGAAGAGGCCGTAGTGGTCCGGGCGGGCGACCGTTTCGGTACCGCTGGTGACCCCGCCCATCAGGGCGACCGCGGCCGGGTTGCGCATTATCCAGCGGCCGTCGGGGCGGATCACCGAGACGCCCTCGCTCATCGAGTTCACGATCGTGGTCAGCAGACGGGCCTGCGACGCGGCCTCGCGGCCGGCGACCGTGAGCCGCCCGAGCAGCTCGTCCCGCTCGTCGCGGCCCAGCGCGATGGACAGCCCGAGGACCGTCACCATGCCGATGAACGCCTGCGCCAGCAGTGCCCGCACGGGGTGCGACGCGACGGCGGCGAACGGGCCGCTGTCGTGCAGCGTGAAGAGGACGGCCGCGGTGCCCGCGCACAGGGCGTGCAGGACCACGAAGGTGGTGTGCAGCCGCAGCGCGGCCCACACCGTGACGGCGAGCAGGGGGAAGGCCAGCGGGAGGCTCTTCGTCCCGAAGCCGGCGCCGTATGCCGCGACGGACCCCACGATCAGCGCCGCGTACTCGGCCAGCCGGGCCGCGCTCGGGCGCCCCGGGCGCCAGCCGGTCGAGCGGTGCTGCCCCAGCCGGAAGCCCACCGCGCCGATCAGCAGCATGCTGACGGCGTTGCGCAGAAACCAGACCACCCCGTCGGACCAGTGGAACCGTCCGGTGGTCAGCCAGATCGCGGTCGGCCCGACGAGCGCCCCGGCCGCCGCCCCGGCGACGGTCGCGGCCATCAGCCGCCACAGGTCGGCCGAGCGGGACAGCGGCTCGTCGCCTCCGGCGCCCCACATGTGCGGGCTGAGCCGGCTCAGCACCCGCATGAACACGCCGACCTGGGCCAGGTTGGCCACGACGAACCAGCACGCCAGCACGGGCGCGGCGCCGGTGGCCGTGTTGACCGCGACCGTGATGGCGGCCAGTGCGAGCGGGTCGAGCCAGCGCAACCGGGACCGGCGCTGCGTGGCGAACCACAGCACCGAGACGCCGGCGGCCGGCCAGACCAGGCTCAGGCTGCTGCCGTCGATGATGCTCTTGCGCCCGGCGATGGTGGCCAGAAGGTACACCAGGGCCCAGACAGCGGTGCGCAGCAGCGAGGTCCTCATCCGGCACCCCGCATGGCCTGCTCCAGCCCGGCGCGCAGGTCCTCGGCGGTGAACGGTTTGCGCACGTACAGTGCGCCGGTGGCCCGGGCCCGCACCGCGACCTCGCCGTCCCAGAGCACCGTGAGGAACATGGCCGGCAGGTCGGCGCGGTGCCGGCGCAGCCGGCGCAGCAGCTCGATGCCGTCCATGCCGGGCAGGTCGACGTCGAGGATCGCGGCCTCGGGCATGCCGTGGCGGGCAACCGCGGCGAGTGCCGCCGCGCCGTGCTCGGCGGAGATGACGTCGTGCCCGTCGGCCCGCAGCCGCTTGACGATCAGGTCGCGGACGTCCTGTTCGTCGTCCACCACGAGCAATCGCGCCACGGACCCGCACCTCCCGCCCCTTCCGACAGCCCATCGGCCGCCGGGAGGCGGGGCTTACCAGTTTTGGCGCCGGGCTCAGCCCTGCGCCGGGAGGATGCCCTGCAGGTGACGGCCGTTGACGGCGGCGCGTCGGCCGGCGTCGGCCTCGCTCTTCCAGGTGCGCACGTAGTTGGAGGCGGTGAGCCGCTCCGTGTCGTCCAGGTCGAGCAGGTCGCCGACCAGTGTCGTCAGGGCCACCACGTCGCGCCGGTCGTTCGGCGGGACGTGTTCGTGCAGCACCTGGTACACCTGGTTGCGCAGCGATCCCTCCCGCGCCAGCGGCGTCGGGGTCAGCGCCGGCTCCTCGGTGATCTCGGCGGTCTCGGCAACCTCGCTGCTCTCGTGCGTCACCGGCGCCGTGCGCGAGCGCGGCCGGCGCGACGGGAGGATGCCCTCGAGCTCGCCGCGCAACCCGTCGCCCAGTGGCGAGGGCACAATGGGCATCTCGACGGTCGCCTCGGCGACCGCCGCGGTGGCCCGGGCAACCGCCTCGCGTGCCGCCCGCCGCTCGTCCTCGGGCGCCGAGCGCCGCCGCTCATCGAGGGCGGACCGGCGCTGCTCGGGCTGCGACGCGGGGAGCTCAGCGGGGAGTTCGGCCTCGCCGCCCGCGTCGCGCTCGTCCGCGGTGGGCAGCGCGTGCTGTTCCTCGGTGTCGAGCACCGGCAGCGGATCGGGCTGCGCCGCCACACGCTGGGCGGGCGGCGTGGCCCGATCGATTGCCGGCGCGCCGGTCACCGCGGCTAGGCGGGCGGGGGCCAGGTCGGCGGCGATAAGCGCGGTCAGCCCGTCGTAGTCGGCGCCGTCGGCGAGGCGTACCGCGATCTCGTCGAGGTCGTAGACGGCGACGGCGATGTCGGCGGTGGTCGGGTCGACCGCGGCGCGGATCTTGCGGTGCAGCACCTTGGCGATCGCGGCGGTGCGCTGCTCCTTGCGCTTCTCCGCCTTGGCGGCCGCGATGGAGGAGTAGAGGCCCAGGCCGGTGTCGGTCTTCGCGAGGTTCTTCGCGCGCAGGGTCAGCCACGGGTGGCGGATCCAGTGGCCGATCACCTCGTACGCCGGGGTGGTCGGCGGCAGGTCGCCCCTGGCCCGCAGCCGGTCGCGGCGCTGGTTCTCGGTGTGCATGAGCCAGACGAGGTACCCGAGTGCGGACATGCCGGCGAAGAAGCCCGCGAGGAGTTTGTTGTCGTGCGCCATCCAGTTGAACGTGACCGCGAACGCGGCGATCGCGGCCGACAGGATGCGCGAGGCGACCGCGCGCTCGCCGAGGCGCCGCCGCACGTCGGCGTTGGCGAGCACGACGATGCCGCCGAGTTCGAGGGCGCCGACCGCGGGGATCGCCCAGATCATCGGGATGCCGAGGGCCTCGACGGCGCCGGAGACCTGACCGGCCAGGGCCACGAGCAACACGACGACGTAGAACAGCTGCCGCATGTACGACGTGCGCCGCACCGTCTTCTGCAGATCGGCGTCGAGCTGACTGATGCCCGGCGTGCTCACCGGCTTCTCCCGTCGTCCGTCGGCTGGGGCAGGGGATAGCCCCGCGCCGCGAGGAACTCGGCCAGCGCCAGGTCCACGGAGCCCTGCACCGTGGTGTTGTTGTCGACGACGAACCGCTGCAGCGTCTGCTCGATCTCCACCCGGACCCGGGTGTTGAGCTGGACCCGCTCGAACCGCGGCCGCTGTGGCGGCAT
This sequence comes from Dactylosporangium sp. NPDC000555, assembly GCF_040300025.1. Classification (NCBI taxonomy): domain Bacteria; kingdom Bacillati; phylum Actinomycetota; class Actinomycetes; order Micromonosporales; family Micromonosporaceae; genus Dactylosporangium; species Dactylosporangium sp. NPDC000555. The sequence continues at coordinate 195,657 of NZ_JBEPDB010000001.1, forward strand.
CGCCACCGTCTTGTCTGTCGCTTCCAACGCCACTCCCACCAGCCGTTGCTAGCGGGCACGCTAGCAAAGCATCCGTCGATGACCGAATCAGACACGCCGGACAGGCGTTCGAACGGGTGACACGCCGGATTCCTCACTTTGGGTAGTCACTCGGGAGCGCTTCTCGGTCCTGTGCCGGGCCGGGGCGTTCGGTACGCTCACCGCATGCGGCGCCGGGCACTCATGTTCGTGGTTGCGTCGCTCGTGCTGATCGGTGCCTGGGCGAGCCCCGCGGGCGCCGCGCCGGGCGATCCCACGGCCCCTCCCGACGAGGGCGCGGGAAATCTGACGCTGGGCGACAAGCTCGACGCGGCCAACACCCAGTGGCTCGAGGCCCAGGCGACCCTGGACGAGTCCAAGAAGCGGCAGGCCGACCTCGTCAAGCGGATGGATGAGATGCGGCGGGAGCTCGAGCCGGTCCGCGCCAGCGTCAACGTGATCGCGGCCGCGGCGTACCGCACCGGCGGCAAGGTGCGGCTCACGGCCGCGCTGGTGAACACGGACTCGCCCGAGCAGTTCATGGACCGCGTGCTGCTGGTCAACGAGATCACGCTGCACAACGACCGGGTCATCGGCCGGCTCACCAAGCTCGAGACGGAGCTCACGCAGGCGAAGAAGGCTGTCGACGAGGAGGTGGCCAAGCAACAGGCGCAGGCGGACATCCAGGCCAAGAAGAAGGCCGACGCCGAGGCCGCGCTGGCGAAGATGCGGGGCAGGGCCGACGGGTACGTCAGCGTCAACTCCCCGCTGGCCAATCCCGCTCCGCGCAACGCCGACGGCAGCTGGCCGAAGGAGAACTGCATCATCGACGACCCGACGACCTCGGGCTGCATCACGCCGCGCATGCTGCACGCGGCGCAGGAGGCGCGCAAGGCCGGGTTCACGCGCTTCTACTCGTGCTTCCGGCCGTCCGGGCCGTACGAGCATCCGAAGGGCCGGGCGTGCGACTTCGCCGCCGCGTCCGACGGGTTCGGCGGGGTGGCGTCGGGCAACGACAAGACGTACGGCACCAACCTCGCCGCCTTCTTCGTCAAGAACGCCTCGTCACTGGGCGTGTTGTACGTGATCTGGTTCAGACAGGTCTGGACGCCGGCGGCGGGGTGGCACGCCTACAGCGGCGGCAACGGCGACCCGTCCAGCGACCACACGAACCACGTCCACCTGTCCGTGATCTGAGCGGCGGTCAGGCGGCGGCGGGGGCCAGGGTCTTCGCGCAGACGCTGCGGGCCCACTGGATGCGGTCCAGGGCCACCTCCGGACGATCGCCGAAGACCTCGGCCGCGCGGGCGTAGCACTCGTCGGGACCGAGGAGATTCAGCGTCGCGTCGACCGTCGCGCGGACGGTGGCGGCGTCGGGATCGGAATAGCACGGGGTGTCGGAGACGAACAGTGCCATGCACAGGACCGGGTCGACCGGGCAAGTCGTCATGGTGGATCACCTGTTCACACGGGGTGTGGATGACTGTTCCACCGTGCCTCCGCCCGGACGGCCTTCGCTTCGGCGCCAGCGGGCGTCTCTGCCTGCGGGTTTCCCGACCCGCGAGTTCCGGCTGGCCGCCATACGAGACTCAACCGTTCTCACCCTCCGTGGGGGCGGTCGCGAGCGGGATCGTGATGCCGAGGCGGGTGCCGCTCCCGGGCCTGCTGGCGATCTGCATGGTGCCGCCCAACGCCGCCACCCGGTCGCCGAGGCCGGTCAGGCCCGTGCCGGTACCCGGGTCGGCGCCGCCGACGCCGTCGTCCTCGATGGACAGGGTCAGGTGCCCGTCGGTCACCGCGGCGCTGACGGAGATGACGGTCGCGTGCGCGTGCCGTACCGCGTTCGTGAGCGCCTCGGCGACCACGTAGTACACCCCGATCTCGATCTTCGCGTCGAGCCGCTCGGGCAGTGCCAGGCTCGCCTCCACGGGGACCGGCGAGCGGCGGGCCAGGGACTTGATCGCCGGGGTCAGGCCGCCGTCGGACAGGATCGACGGGTGGATGCCGCGGGCCAGCTCGCGCAGCTCGTCGATCGCCTCCGACAGGTCGCCGCCGATGGTGTGCAGGCGGTCCTGCAGGGCGCCGGTCGCCTGGGTCTCGGCCGCGCGCAGGTTCAGCAGCAGGGCGATCAGCCGCTGCTGGGTGCCGTCGTGCAGGTCGCGCTCGATGCGGCGGCGGCTCTCGTCGGTGGCGGCGACGACCCGGGCGCGTGACGCGGTCAGATCGGCGCGCGCCTGCGAGTTGGCGATCGCGCTCGCGACCAGATCGGTGAACTCGGCCGCCCGCTCGGCGTCGTGCTCCTCCAGGGGGCGGCCGCGGGTGGACAGGGCCTTGAGCACGCCCCAGGTGCGGCCGGCGACCAGCACCGGGGCGCCGATCGCCGAGCGGATCGAGGAGTCGTCGAACTCATGCCGCAGGAAGTCCGCGCCGCGGGCCCCGGCCAGCCGGATGGGCCGGCCGGAGCGCAGCACCCGCCCGGCGATCCCGGTGTCGGCCAGCTCCACGCGGCCCAGCGTGATTCGGTGCGCGGGGTCCTGGCTCCAGCTCGCCACGATCGTGGCGTTCCCGTCCGGTTCGAACCGCAGCAGTACCGCGGCGTCGGCCCCGAAGAGCTTGCCCGCCTCCTCGGTCACCGTGTCGAACACGTTGTCGGCCGGCTTGCCGCGCGCCGCGACGGTGGCCACCCGGCGCAGCGCCGCCTGCTCCGCCGCCACCCTGCTGAGCATGACGCGCCCGTGGTCGAGCGCCGCGACCATCGAGTTGAACGTGCGCTGCAGCGCGCCGACCTCCTGTGGGCCGTCCGTGGCGACGCGCACGGTCAGGTCGCCGCCCGCCGCACGGTCGGCGGCCATCACCATCCGGTGCAGCGGGCGTACCACCATGACGGCGAGCGACCGCGTCAGCAGCGCCACGGCGCCCAGGGAGACGACGAACCCCGCGAGGCCGGCGATCAGCGCCCGTTGGCCGGCCTGGCTCGCGGCCCCGTGCATTTGGTCGACGGTCGCCCGCTGGCTGGTGATGAAGTCGTCGAACTCGCTGCGCAGCGCGGCGACGTGATGCTGGCCGTTCGTGATCGAGTTCGGGTCGATGGTCTGCGGTTTGCCGGCCTCGTCGACGACGATGGCCGGGTCGGCGTAGTTGTCGAGGTACTTGGTGACATCGCTGTTGAGTCTGGTGACCCGGGCCGCCTGCATCGGGCTTCCGGCGACTGACGAGGCGAGCTCCTGCTGGCGCAGGGGGATCTGCTGCTGCGCGCGGATCCAGGGGGCCAGCAGCGCGCGGTCGTGGGTGAGGGCGTAGCCGCGCCGCCCCGCCTCGACGTCGAGGACCAGGCGCTCCAGGGCATTGCTCGCCGAAACGGCCTGCTCAGCCTGGCTGACGACCATGACCGACGAGCGCAGCTGGTACACCTCGTAAAGGATGGTCGCGAACGCCGCGCTGATCATCACCGAGAACAGCGCGCTCGTCACCGCCAGCCGGGCGGTCAACCCCCCGTGCATGAGGTGGTGTGTACCCGGACTCGCAGGGATATGTTGGATTTGATGGCATTCGAGGAGAGTACGGCGCTCCGTCGTTCGGTGGTGATCGCCGACGACGACGTGTTGCTGCGTGAGGGGCTGGCGAGCCTGCTCGACCGTCACGGTTTCACCGTGACGGGGCTCGCTGATGACGGCCGACACCTGCTCGAGCTGGTCGAGAAGACGTCGCCCGACATGGCCGTCGTCGATATCCGCATGCCTCCGACACACACCACCGAGGGCCTCGCCGCGGCCCGCGAGATCCGGGTGCGCTTCCCCAAGGTGGCGATCTTGGTGTTGTCCGCCTTCGTCGAGGTCGAGCACGCGATCGAGCTGCTGGCCAGCGGCGAGCGGATCGGCTATCTGCTCAAGAGCCGGGTGACCGATGTCGACGAGTTCATCGAGACGCTGCACCGGGTGAATGACGGGGGGACCGTGGTGGACCCGGCGGTGGTCCAGGAGCTCGTCGCCGCGCACCGCCGCCGCGACCCGCTCGACGTGCTCAGCCCGCGCGAGCGCGAGGTGCTGGCGCTGATGGCCGAGGGGCGCTCCAACGCCGGCGTGGCCAAGGCGCTGTGGGTCACCGAGGGAACGATCGAGAAGCACGTCCGCTCGATCCTGACCAAGCTGGACCTGCCGGAGACCGACGAGACCCACCGCCGGGTGCTGGCGGTGCTCACCTTCCTCGAGGCCGCGTCCTCGGCCGGATCGTGACGCCGGGTGCCGGCGTCAGCCGGTCGGCGAAGTGGTGTGCAGCAGGCCTGTGATGGCTCCGCCGGACAGCTGCTCCTTCGGCAGGAAGCCGATCGCCGGGCTCTCCGCGAGCAGTTCGGTGAGGTCCTCCGGCGCGAGGCTGGACACCATGATCACCGGGCTGGAGCGGATGCGGGCCGCGAGGTCGAAGCCGCTCTCGGTGCCGAGGCCGACGTCCACCAGTACGACATCCGGCTGCTCGTGTTCGACCGCGTGGATCGCCTGGTGGCTGTCCGCCGCGGTCGCGACCACCATGATGCCCTGGTCGGTGAGCAGGCGCTGGGCACTGGCCCGGAAGGGTTCCGAGTCGTCCACGATGACGCAGCGGATCGTCATACCCGAGACATTGCCACGAATCCGGGTGGTTCGGCCTTGCGGTTAACGGGAAAGGCACCCTGCGGTGGCGTGGCCTCTGCCGCAAACCCGGGTCTCTATCGCGACGCACTCTGATTCTCGGGCGCCGGCACCAGGATGCCCTCGCGGGCGGCCAGCGCGATCATCGCGGCCGTGCGGTCGGCGACGGCCGGGTCGATCTCCTCGCCCGTGATGTACGCCCGGGCGTAGTACGGGGCGCCGATCAGCCGGATAACCTCGGCCGCGTCGGTGCCGGGCGCCGCCTCACCGCGGTTGACGGCGCGGTCCACCAGGACCGAGCCGATCGCGATCCGCGACGCGAAGAAGTCGGTCAGCGCCGCGCGGGCGGCTGGGTCGTGGATCGCCTCGCGGACCACCACGTCGACGATGGCGCGCAGATGCGGGGTGGACAGCAGCGCGATGCTGGCGTGGCCGAGCGCGCGCAGGTCGCCCTCGAACGTGCCGGTGTCCGGCAGTGGGATCCGGGTGCTGGCGGTGTCCGAGAACACGTCGACGACCAGCTTGGTCAGGCTGCCCCAGCGGCGGTACACCGTGGTCTTCGCCACTCCCGCGCGCTGGGCGATGCGCTCGATCGTCGTGCCCGCGTACCCGACTTCCAGCAGCTCGGCCCGCAGGGCCTCGGCCACCGCGGCGCGCGTGCGGGCGGTGCGCCCGCCCGGCCGTACCGTGCCAACCGGCTCCCTCAATGAAACTCCAGTTGCGTTAAGTGTCGATCGTCTGACATGCTCAGGCTAACGCAACTGTGGTCCACTTAGTGGCTGACACTGCCAGGAGTCTCTCGTGGCGTTCTTGCTTGACGTGCCTCTGTTCGCCGCCCTCATCGGCGCGAAGGAAGGCAGGTGATGCTCACCGGGCACTTCGGCCTCGCGGCGGCCGTCAAGTCGTTCGAGCGGCCCGTGCCGTTGTGGGCACTGATGCTCGCGACGGTCTGGCTCGACGTCATCTTCGTGCCGCTGTTCGTCGGCGGCATCGAGCACATCGATCCCGTTCCGGGCACCGACGGGGGGTACGGAAACGGGATCATCTATGCCGACTACACGCACTCGTTGCTGGGGGCCCTGCTCATCTCGGCCGTGACCGGCCTGCTCTGCATCCGCTGGTGGGGCCGGCGCGGCGGCACCGTGATCGGCGCGGTCGTCTTCTCGCACTGGCTGCTCGACCTCGTCGTGCACCGAACCGACCTGCCGCTGCTGCCCGGCAACGCGGGTGACCTGCCGCGGTTGGGGTTCGGGTTGTGGCAGTACCAAGCGCTGGCCGCCACGATCGAGGGCCTGCTCGTGCTCGCGGGCGCGGCGCTGTACTGGCGCGCTGCCCGCCGGACCGGCGGCCCGGCCGGCCGGGCCAACCTGATCGCGGCACTGATCGTGGCTTGCGGCGGGGCGACCCTGGCCCTCGAGCTCGCCGGAATCTAACACCACCGTGGTGCCTCCCGCCGCGACGCGCGGCGGGAGGCCGAGCATGCCGATCCGGACCAGCGTGACCGCCGGCGGCGGTTGCCTCAGGCGACGATGGCCTGGCCGCTGGAGAAGACGTTCGTCGGGTCGTACGAGCGCTTCGTGCGCAGCAGCCGGTCGCGGTCGGCGGGCGCCCAGTTCGCCAGGAGCCCCTCCGCGCTGACGTCGCCGCAGAAGTTCATGAGGGCGCTCGGCAGCGTCTCGACGGCGAGCACCCGATCGGTGACCTCGTCCACGACGGGCACGAGCTCGGGCAGGCCCAGCCCGATGGCGAACAGCGAATACTCGGCCCCGCGGCCGGACACGGCGTTGGGGGTGGCCGGCGTCCGCGCGAACGCACCGCCCAGGTGCCGCACCTCTACCATGATCAGCGGTACGTCCACCCGGGGCCCGGCCACCTCCAGCACGTGGTCGACGGTCCGCTCGGTCAGCTCGCCGAGCAGCACGCCGCGCTCCCGGGACGGGACCGGGTCGACCGGGTCCCGGTGGACGGAGTCGACCGCGGTGTACGGCCGCCACGACACGTCGTCGATGAGCGCGGGCGCGGCGGCACGCATCGTCGCGAGCATCGCGTCGCCGTCCTCCGGCGTGCCGAGGTACGCGACCCGCAGGTGCGCCACGAACGCCCCACGCAGCGGCTCGGGCAGCTCGGGCAGCGGCGGCAGCCGCAGCAGCGCCACCGACGTGGTCATCTCCTCCGGCAGCCCGGCCGACCAGACCCGGTAGGCGTGCAGGACCTCGGCGGCGTGGCTGCCCGGGAAGTAGATGCCGCCGCCGAAGAACCCGGCGACCTCGAACAGGTCGAACTCGATCGCGGTGGCGATGCCGAAGTTGCCCTTGCCGCCGCGCACGGCCCAGAACAGGTCGGCCTCGTGGTCGGCGTCGATGGTGCGAAGCGCGCCGTCGGCGGTGACGATCTCGATCGAACGCACGTGGTCGGCGGCGAAGCCGTACTTGCGCCCGAGCGGCCCGGCGCCGCCGCCGAGCGTGTACCCGACGACGCCGACGTCCGAGGAGGAGCCGTTGAGGGGCGCCAGGCCGTGCGCGGCGGCCGCGTCGATCACCTGCGACCATCGCACGCCGGCGGCGGCCCGCGCGGTGCGCGCGACCGGGTCGACCGAGACCTCGTTCATGCGGCCGGTGGTGATGAGGACGCCGCCGGTGGCGGGCCGCACCGCGCCGTGCCCGGTCGCCTGGACCGCGACGGGCAGGCCGTGCGCACCGGCCCAGCGTACGGCCGCGGCGACGTCCTGCGCGCTGGTGGCGCCGACGACCGCGAGCGGCTCGTGGGCGACCGCGACGTTCCAGGCCGCGGCCTCGGCCGCGTAACCCTCGTCGCCGGGGAAAAAGACGGGCCCGGCCACGGCCGGGAGGTCAGTGATAGCGATGGTCATGCGCTGACGGTGCCCGGGCCCGCTTGGCGCCCGTTTGGACGGGAGTTGGTCAGCGCTTGGGGACCGCTAGGGCGGCCAGCTGCGCGTCGCTGGCCGCGATCAGGTGTGTCACGCCGAGCCGCTCGTGCGTGGCCCGGGCGGCGCGGGAGTGCTCCACGGCGACCGCCCGGTCGCCCAGCCGCAACGCCAGTTCGGCCTGGACGAAGTGCAGCGAACCCCAGGTGGCGTACCCGGTGCCGACCGTGCAGCAGCGCTCGGCGAACGGCGCGATCTCATCGTAGAGCTCACCCGGGTCGGGGGTGCCCAGCCGCCCCGCGATCAGCCCCCACTGAAACGCCATGAACTCCCAGGACCACAGCCGGTCCCGCGTGGCGCCCCAGCGCGCGATCAGGGCCCGGCCCAGGCCCTCGTCACCCGACTCGCAGGCGGCCAGCACGGCGGTGGGGCGCAGCAGCTCCAGGTGGGGCTCGCCGGCGCGGCGCACGAGCTCGTCACGCAGTTCACCGGCGCGACCCTGGAAGCGGCGGCTGGTGTACAGCAGCGCCAGCCGGATCCAGTCCGCGCCCCATAGGCTGGTGTGCTCCTGCAGCGCGAACGCCTCGCCGACCAGCCGCTCGCCCTCGGCCCACCGGCCGCCCAGCATCGCCCGCCCCGCCTGCGCGTAGCGCACCTGCGCGGGCAGCACCGCGCTGCGGACCTCCTCGGCCAGCCGCACGCAACGGGCCATGTCGGCGTCGAACCCGGCGAGGTCGCCGGAGCTCATCTCGGTCACCATCCGGTGCAGCCGAGCGATGGCCTCGACGCTGCGGGGCAGCGGCGTGATCGTGAGCATCTCGTCGACCACGGCGCGGCGCTCCGGCTCGCGCTCGGGCACCCAGGCGGCGTTCCAGTAGTTGTTCAGCGTGCGGATCAGCAGTTCCGGGTCGCCGACCTCGCGCGCCAGCCGTACCGCCTCGGTGCCAAGCGCCTCGCCCTCCGGCTGCTGCGGGCCGTGGTACAGCTCGACCGCCAGCGTGCCGAGCAGCACGGCGCGCCGGTAGCGGTCGGCCGGGTCCAGCCGGTCCAGCTGCTCGCGCAGGATGCCGATCATGCGCTCGTCGATGGTGCGGTACGGCCGCCACCCCCACAGCGTCACCCCGCCGAACAGCGTCGCCGCGTCCATCGCGAGCCCGTCGTCGCCGAGCTGGCGGGCCAGCGTCAGCGCCTCGTCGAGCACCACGCGCGTGCCGGCGACGTCGCCCGCGGCCCGCCGGGCCACGCCGAGCTGCACCAGCAGGCGGCCGCGCCGCTCGGTCGCGCCCGTGGCGGTGGGGTCGAGCGCGCCCAGGGCGGACTCCAGGTAGCGGGCGGCCTCGTCGTAGGCCAGCTGCGCCATCGCCAGCTCGGCGGCCCGGGTCGCGTACCGCACGGCGCGATCGGCGACGCCCAGCCGTGCGGCCATCGTGAAGTGGTGCACCAGGCGCCCGAGCAGGTTGGGGTCGTCGGGCCGGTCGAAGGCCTCGAGCGCCTCCCCGACCCCGCGGTGCAGCCGCGCGCGCCGCAACCGGCTCAGCCCGCCGTAGACGGTGTCCCGGACGAGGACGTGGGAGAAGCGATAATCCCAGCCGTTCGGCAGCTCCAGCAGCACCCCGGCCGCGACGGCCGGCTCGAGGGCGGCCATCACCAGCTCGTGCCCGCCGGATGCGCGGTCCTCGGTCGCGGCCTCGAGCAGGAGCAGGTCGACGTCGCGGCCGATGACCGCGGCGGTCTCCAACAGCCGGCGGGTCCGCTCGGGCAGCCGCGACAGGCGGCGGGTGATGACGTCCCGCACGCTCTCCGGCACCCCGGTCGCGGCCACGGCCTGCGCGTCGCCCCAGCCGTCCGGGTACTCGCTCTCCAGCAGCCGCAGCAGTTCCTTGAGGTAGAACGGGTTGCCGCCGGTGCGCTCCAGCAGCGCCTGCGCGACCGCGCGGGGCCGGTCGGTGTACTCGGCGATGTCGTCCTCGGTGAGCGCGGTCAGCCGCAGCCGCTCGGCGCCGCGCTCGTTGGCCAGCAGCGCCAGCGTCTCGCGCAGCGCGGGGGCGGTGCCGGCCGCCTCCGGGCGCAGCGTGGCCAGCGCCAGGATCGGCCGCCGGTGCAGGGCCGGCGCGAGGTGCGCCAGCAGCTGCAGCGACGAGGCGTCCGCGGCGTGCAGGTCGTCGATCACGATGAGCAGCGGCCGCGCGGACGCGTGCAGGCGCAGCGTGTCGGCGACCGTCTCGTGCAGGTGGAACAGCGCGGTGTCCGGGTCCCCGGCGTGCCAGCTGCTCTCGCCCCGACCGGCGAGCACGTCGAGCAGCCGGCGCCCGTCGCCGGTGTCCGGCAGCGCGCGCAGCACCTGCACCCACGGCCAGAACGCGGGGGTCGCGCTCGCCTCGACGCACCGGCTCCAGGCCACGGCGAGCCCGCGCTCGGCGGCGAGCTGCGCCGCGAGCTCGGCGAGCCGGGTCTTGCCGAGTCCGGCCTCGCCGGCGACGAGCAGCACGCCGCCCGCCCCGCCCGCGGCGAGCTCGATCCGCTCGGCGATGCGCCGCCCCTCCGGGCCCCGCCCCACCAGCCGCGGTGCCCCCTCGATGTCCGCGACGGGCGCCGTGGCCGTGACCCGCTCAGGCGCGGCGGGCTGTGCGGGCTGGGTGGGCTGGGTGGGCTCGGCCAGCGACGGGTCATGGCGGAGGATCGCGGCCTCCAGCGCCCGCAGCTCGGGCCCCGGCGGCAGGCCCAGCTCCTCGTCGAGCACCGCGCGGGCGCGGCGGAACGCGGCCAGCGCGTCGGCCTGGCGACCCTCGCGGTACAGGCCGAGCATCAGCTGCCCCCACGACCGCTCGCGGAACGGCCGGCGCTCCAGCAGTGCCTGCGCCCCGGCGATCGCGGCCGCGGTCCGCCCGGCGCCGAGCTGGACCTCGGCGAGGTCCTCCAGCGCACCGTCGTGCAGCTCGCCGAGCCGGGCCACCGCCGCCGTGGCGAACTCCTCGTCGGCCAGGTCCGCCAGCGGCTCGCCGCGCCACTCCCGCAGCGCCTCGTGCAGCGAGCGCTCGGCCGCCTCCAGGTCGCCGCGGGCCAGGCCGGCCCGGGCGGCTTCGACGCCGGCGGCGAACCGGCGCGCGTCGACCTGCGCGTCGTCGACCGCCAGCAGATAGCCGGGGTCCCGGGTGAGCAGCACGGCCGGCGGCGTGCGCGGCGGCCGGTCCGGCTCCAGGACGCGGCGCAGCTGCGACACGTACGCCTGCAGCGTCCCGGTCGCGCTCGCCGGTGCCTCCCCGGCCCACAGCCCCTCGACGATCCGGTCGACCGACACCACGCGGCCGGGCTCCAGCAGCAGCATGGCGAGCACCGCGCGCTGCTTGCGGGCGCCGAGGTCGACCGGCCGGCCGTCCGGCGCCCACGCCTCGAGCGGGCCGAGGATCCGGAAGTCGAGCCGCGTCACCCACGTCACGATAGCCGCCGCGCCGGCTCCGCAGATCGGCCGGAAGATCGCCCTGCCGGCCCCGAAGAGCCGAGCGCGGGTCCGCGCGACGGGCACCGAACGGCTACCGTGTCGCGCATGGGCATCGGCCGGCGCTCGGCGCTGCTGGCGCTCGGCGGCGGCGCGGTGCTGGCCGCCGTCGCCGGGTTCGAGCTCGTCGACCACGCCGTCCTGCCCGGCAAGGGGCGCCTGGACGAGGCTCTCGGCCGCTGCGACGCCGCCGCGCCGAGGCCCCCCGCCGTGCCGACGGCCGAGGCGCCGCCCCTCATCACCGGCTCGTTCCGCTCCCAACACCGCGGCCGGGAGGTCGGCTACGCGCTGGCCTACCCGCCGGGGTACGAGCCGGGTGCCCGGCTGCCGGTGTGCCTCGCGTTGCACGGCTTCGGTTCCAACGCCGAGCAGGCGGCGAACACGGGCGGTTACCCGCGGCTGCTCGCCGGGGCCGTGCACGCGGGCGCGGCGCCCTTCGTCATCGCCGCGGCCGACGGCGGCGACGGGTACTGGCACCCGCACGCCACCGACGACCCGCTCGGCATGCTCATCGACGAGTTCCTGCCGCTCATCGGCGGCCGAGGCCTCGAGATCGACCGAGCCGCGGTCGCCGGCTGGTCAATGGGCGGCTACGGCGCGCTGCTGTGCGGACTGGAGCACCGCGACCGCTTCCGGCTGATCGTCGCCTCCTCGCCGGCGATTTTCCGCGACTACGCCGACGCCGAGCGGGTCAATCCGGGCGCGTACGACTCTGCGCAGGAGTGGGCGCGCTACGACGTGACCGCACGGGCGGCGGAGCTGTCCGGGCTGCCGGTCCGTATCGACATCGGCGCGGCGGACCCGTTCGCGCCCGCGGTGCGCCATCTGCGCGACCACCTCCCCGACCCGTCCGTCGTGACGCTGTCGACCGGCTGCCACGACGGCCGCTACTGGGACGCGATCGCCCCGGCTCAGATCCGCGCCATCTCCGCCGCGTTCGCTTAGCTCAGGAGCGTCGCACGGACTCAGCGGCGGGTTTCGCGCCACATGGTGCGGGCGAGCGCGGCGGCGACGCCGGCAGCCGCGGCCACCGCCCACAGCGCCGGGCTCGGCCCGGTGACGCGGCCGTGGTCGCGCAGCGCGCCCATGAAGTCCACTGCGCTGGTGTCGTTGATCAGGAGGTACCACAGGATGGTGTAGATCGCCTGGAAGACCCTCGGCGCCCCGGTCAGCGTGCCCAGGGCCAGGGCGAGCGCGGGGATGAACGCCGCGCCGGCCGTCCAGGCGGCCAGCCCCGGCAGGTCGCCGGCGAACGCCATCCGGGCCGCCGCGCCCGCGCCGGTGGCCACGGCCAGCAGCGCGCCCGCGCCCCACTCGGCGAGGACGCGGCGGCGCGGGGCCGGATACGCGGCGAGGATCGCGTTCGCGCCGGACGCCGCCGGCTGGGTGCCCAGCCGCGACCAGAGCAGCACCGGCCAGATCCACACGAGGGCGAGCACCGGGCCGGGCGGCACGGCGAGGCCGGCCAGGGCCAGCGCGCCCGCGCCCAGCCACCACCACAGCGGCGCGCCCTGCATCAGGATGCGCAGCTCGCCGGCGAGCAGGCGCGGGCCGGTCCCGCCGCGCCGGGGCTCGGTCCGGGGGAGCCCCTTGTAGCCGGTCCGCGGCTCGGGACCGGCGGCCGATCGCGCGGCGCGCGCCGGGCGGTCGAAGCGGTGGAACCACAGGGCCGGCAGGAGCGCGACCGCGACCGCGACGGCGGTGAGCGCGAGCCGGCCGCCGAGGAACCCGGCGTCCAGCCGCAGGCCGGGCCAGTCGAAGGTGCGCAGGGGCTCGTCGACGTACATCAGGCCGAGTCCGACATCGTGCGAGGCGCCGGCCGGCAGGGTGACCGGCCGCAGGCCGAGCCCGCCGAACGGTGCGTGCGGCGACTGCCCGCCGATCGCGCCGATCATCCATACGAAGAACCACAGCACGTTGCCCAGCCCGCCGCGCAGCACCGGCGTTGTCTCGAACAGCACGGCCAGGGCCGCGGTGAACACGAGCATCGGCAGCGCGACGAGCACGAACGGCAGCGCCAGCGCGACCGGGTCCACCGCGCGCGACTCGCCCCGCAGCAGCTGTAGCACCAGCGCGGTCGCGGTAAGGACCACGACCATCGAGCCGAGCACCATCGCGTTGCTGAGCAGCTTTCCGGCGAGGTAGACGGGCGTGCGCAGCGGCGAGGCGGCCAGCAGCTGCCCCACACCGGTGCGCTCGTCCCGCGCGACCGCGTCGCGCACCAGGTAGAACCCGACCAGCGTGAGCCACAGGGCGCTCGTCAGGGCGGTGACCATGCCCACGTAGCCGCTGGTGTACCGCCCGCGGAAGCCCCCGATGACGAGCACCGACCAGTGCGCGTCGGTCGGCGGCACCGCGAGCAGCCCGAGGCCGATCGCCGAGATCAGCATGAGGACGTACGCCGGGCGGCGCACCCGCTCGCGAAAGTCCGCCAGCGCCAAGCCGAGCAGTGCGTTCATGCCGTCACCTCCGCTTCGCTCCGGCAGCGGCATGAACTGAACCTGCGCCTCTGATGACCGGCCCCTCCGCCTGGTCTGGCTCGATGAGGCTTCGCGCTGACCGACCCAGACCAGGCGCCGCTTCGCTCCGGACCACTCATCGGTGCACCGCCCCGACGTAGGCGTCCTCCAGGTCCGGCGCGGCCGGTGTAGCGTCGGCGAGCGGACGGTTCGTCGCCAGCACCCGCAGCCGTACGCCGGCCGGGGTGCGCACCGCCCGGGTGGTGAGCAGGCGCTGCTGCAGCCCGGCGGCGGCCTCGGGCGGCACGGTGACCTCCCAGACGTGCCCCGCGACGCCGCGCAGCAGCTCCTCCGGGGTCCCGTCGAGGCGGATCCGGCCGCCCTTGACCACCGCGATCCGCGCCGCGACCGACTCGACGTCGCTCACGATGTGCGTGGACAGCAGCACCAGCCGGTCGGCGGCGAGGTCACTGAGCAGGTTGCGGAACCGGACCCGCTCCTCGGGGTCGAGGCCGGCGGTCGGCTCGTCGACGATGACGACGCGCGGGTCCGCCAGCAGCGTCTGCGCGATGCCGACCCGGCGCAGCATGCCGCCGGAGTAGCCGCCGAGCGGCCGCCGCGCGGCGTGGGTCAGGTTTACCAGCTCAAGCAGCTCGTCGATGCGCGCCCGGGCGGAGCGGGCGGAGAGACCCTTGACCGCGGCCAGGTACGCCAGGAACTCCACCGCCGACAGGTTCGGGTACACCCCGAAGTCCTGCGGCAGGTAGCCCAGCGCGCGGCGCAGCTCGTCGGGACGGGCTACCGCGTCGGCGCCGTCGAAGCGCACCCGGCCGCTCGTCGGGCGGGTCACCGTCGCGGCGATGCGCAGCAGCGAGGACTTTCCGGCGCCGTTGGGCCCGAGCAGGCCGAGCAGCCCCGGTTCGAGGCGCAGCGTCAGGCCGTCGACGGCGCGCTTGCCGCCCTTGTAGACCTTCGTGATGTCGAGCAGTTCGAGCATGCCTCAAGGCTGGCCGGTCCGGTCGCCCCGCACATCTGCCGAACGGGAGAGATCGCAGACCACGCGCCAGCCGCCGGCATGCGGCCCGGCCCGCAGTTCGCCGCCCACGGCCCGGGCGCGCTCGGCGAGTCCCGCGAGCCCGCTGCCGCCGCCGGATCTCGGTATGGCCGAGATCTCCCCGTCCTGCATGCCGCCGCCGTTGTCGATGGTCAGGACGCCCGCCGCCGACAGCCGGACCCGCACCCCCGCGCCGGCCGGGGCGTGCCGGCGCACATTGGTGAGGGCCTCGATGACCACGTGGTAGGCGGTCGTCCCAGCCGCCGCGGAGAGCCCGGCGCCCGGCTCGATCTCCAGCGTCGCGCCGTCGCCGAAGCGGGAGACCACGCCCGGCAGGTCGGCAAGGCCGTACACCCGCGGCGCGGCGTCCTCGTCGGCGCGCAGCGCGGCCACCATGTCGTCCATCGCCGCCAGCGCGCGCTGACCGGCGGCCTCGATGCGCTCGTACGAGCCCGCCTCCGGGGCGACCTGCGCGGCCTGCGCCTCGACGACGATGCCGGTGACCTCGTGGGCCACCAGGTCGTGCAGGTCGCGGGCGAGCTCGAGGCGCTGTGCGCGGCGGGCCGCGGCCAGGGCGCGGGCGCGGCGGGCGTCGGCCGCGCGCAGCCACAGGCCCACGCCGGCGGCCGCCACGGCCGCCACGAACGCGGTCCCGACGAGCAGCACCGAGGCGCTGAGGCTGTTGTGCGGGACGTGGAGGGTGACGCGCAGGGGGAGCGCTGTCGTCGCCAGGGCCACCAGCGCGCCGGCCACGGCCGCCCGCCGGGCCGGCGCGCGGCGGAGCAGGCGCACCTGGAGTAGCAGCAGGGGAAGGAACTCGAACGGGAGCCACAGTCCCGCCGGTTGGGGCGGCCCCCAGTAGCCGGCGGTGACCGCGAGCGAGCCGAGCGCGGCGGACAGGGGCAGCGCGGCGAGGGAGGGGCGGATCGCGGCGGCGACGACGAGCATGGCCGCGACGCTCACGAGGACGCCCGGCCCGCGGGTGAAGGGCAGCCCGCACAGCACCGGCACGGCGAGCAGGAGCAGCCACAGCGCCCTCACGGCGCGACGACCCCGTTGTTCCAGGCCCACACCGCGATCCCGACCCGGTTGCGCACGCCGAGCTTGCGCTGGACGGCCGCGACGTGCGTCTTCACCGTGCCGGCCGAGATGAACAGCTCGGCGCCGATCTCCGCGTTGGTCCGGCCGGCCCCGACGTGCCCGGCGATCTCCAGCTCGCGCTCGGTGAGCGGCTCTGGGGACTCGGGGCGCGGGCGCGACAGGTGACGCAGCAGCTTGACCGTGATCGCGGGGCTGATCAGGCTCTCGCCGGAGACGGCGGCCCGCACGGCCTCGGTGAGCAGGGCCGGGCCGGAGCGCTTGAGCAGGAAGCCGACGGCGCCGTTGCGCAGCGCCGTGTAGACGTACTCGTCCAGGTCGAACGTGGTGACGACGACCACCCGGGTCGGGCCGCCCGCGAGCTCGCGGGTGAGGGTGAGGCCGTCCATGCGCGGCATCCGGATGTCGACGAGGGCAACGTCGGGCTGCAGCTCCCGGATGCGCTCCAGCGCCTCGACGCCGTCCGCGGCCTCGCCGACCACCTCGATGTCCCCGGTCGCGCCCAGGATGCGACGCAGGCCGTCGCGGACCATCTGCTGGTCGTCGGCGATGAGCACCCGGATCCCCACCGCCCGAGCGTAACGGCGCCCGCGCGACATAGGCTTTCGCGATATGGCCGCAGCCGAGACACCGTAAGGCGCGTCATCCGACATGTCGGAAATATTTGGACGAACTACCATTTGGCGGCGCGACGTGACCGCCCCGCTGCGGGCCTTCATGCGCACCGAGTCCGCCAGCGCCGGCGTCCTGGTCGCCGCGATCGCAGCCGCGCTGATCTGGGCCAATGCCGACCCGGTCGGCTACGAGCGGGTGTGGGGCACCGAGTTCGCCCTCCGCGTCGGCGGCTGGGAGCTGGCCTACGACCTGCGCACCTGGGTCAACAGCGGCCTCATGACGCTGTTCTTCCTGGTCGTCGGCCTGGAGGCGCGGCGCGAGTTCGACCTCGGCGACCTGCGCGACCGCCGCCGGTTCGTGCTGCCGCTCGCCGCCGGCCTGGCGGGCATGGTGCTCCCGGTCGCCATCTACCTCGCGGTCAACCGCGGCGGCCCGGGCACGCAGGGCTGGGGCGTGGCCATGTCCACCGACACCGCGCTCGCGCTCGGCCTGCTCGCGCTCGTCGGCCGTGGCGTGCCGGAGCAGGCGCGGGCCTTCCTGCTCACCGTGTTCGTCGTCGACGACCTGGCCGCGCTCGTCGTTATCGCGGTGGCGTACTCCGAGCACATCGCCCTCATGCCGCTGCTGCTCGCCGTGGCCGTGTTCGGACTGCTGCTCGGCCTGCGCGCGCTCCGGGTGCGGCGCGGCGCCGTCTACGCGCCGTTCTGCGTCCTGCTGTGGTACCTCATGCTGCGCAGCGGCGTGGACCCGGTCGTCTCCGGGCTCGCGATCGGGCTGACCGCGACCGCGTACACGCCCGCCCGCGGCGCACTGGAGGCGGCCAGCGGCCTGTTCAAGCTCTTCCGCGAGCAGCCGACCGCCGAGCTGGCCCGCTCGGCGTCGCTGGGCCTCACCCAGACGCTGTCGCCCAACGAGCGCCTGCAGCGGATGTACCACCCGTGGAGCAGCTTCCTCATCGTCCCGCTCTTCGGCCTGGCCAACGCCGGCATCCCGATCGACGGCCCGTTCCTCGTGCGCGCGTTCACCTCGCCGATCACGCTGGGCGTGCTGGCCGGGTACGTGCTCGGCAAGCCGATCGCGGTCGCCGGCACCACCTGGCTGGTGACCCGGCTGTCCGGCCGCCGGGTGCGGCCCGGCGCCGGATGGGCGGCGGTGCTCGGCAGCGGCACGATCGCCGGCATCGGCTTCACGGTGTCGCTGCTCATCGCGAGCCTGGCGTTCACCGGCGACGAGCTCGCCGAGGCCAAGCTGGGCGTGCTGGCCGCGGCCGTGCTCGCGTCGCTGGGCACCTGGGTGGTGTACCGCGTGACGGCCCTGCTGCCGAAGCCGAGGCGCGCCCGGGCGCTGCTGGGCGACGCCGACGTCCTCGTCGACCTCATCCCGCCCGTGGACGTGACCGTCGACCACGTGCGCGGGGCCGCGGACGCCTCGGTGACGGTGGTCGAGTACGGCGACTTCCAGTGCCCGTACTGCGGCCAGGCCGAGCCCGTCGTCCGCGAGCTGCTCGCCGACGCCGACCTGCGCTATGTCTGGCGGCACCTGCCGCTCACCGACGTGCACCCGCAGGCCCAGCTCGCCGCGGAGGCGGCCGAGGCGGCGGCCGCGCAGGGCGCGTTCTGGCCCATGCACGACCTCCTCCTCGACCACCAGGACGAGCTCAAGCCGATGGACCTGGTCCGCTACGCGGAAGGGCTCGGCCTGGACCGGCAGCGCTTCCACGAGGACCTGATCGACCACGTGCATGCGGCCCGGATCGCCCAGGACCTGGAGTCCGCGGACCTCAGCGGCGTCAGCGGTACCCCCACCTTCTTCATCAACGGCCGCCGCCACTACGGCGCCTACGACATCGCGACCCTGACCGAGGCGGTGAAGGTGGCCCGCATCCGCGCGGTCATCGGCACGTCCACAGCATCGCCACCCGGTGGCCGTTCTGCGAGGTGATCGCGGTCCCGGCGACGGTGCGCCCGTCGTCGCTGATCGCCTCCGGCGAGAGCGAGTGGCCGCCCTCCTGGCCGCCCGGTAGCGTCGGCAGGTCGATCCGCGGGCCACCGGTGTCGATCGCCGCGTGCGAGGCGTTGAACTGCGCCGTCCAGCCCTGGGCGTTTACCGCCAAGGGGTAGCCCCAGGCGAGGACCCGCACCTCGCCGGTGCGCAGGTTCCACAGCGCCGCGTCGAGCTTGGTGCCGACCCGCCCGATCACCCAGCCGTTGCGGATGCCGAGCGCGGAGTACGTGGTGACGGCCCTGCCGTCGATCATAGGCGCAGGCAGCTTCGTGGGCTTGCCGTCCGGCGACCAGACCCAGATCGCTGCGGTCTCGTTGTGGAACAGCGTCCCGACCACCGTGCCGTCCTCGTCGATCCCGCGGGCGTCGCCGCTGTAATCGGCCCCGGGCAGCGCGAGCCGAGTCGGCTGGCTCTCCGGGGTAGCCCAGACCACGGGCCGCGACTGGATCACGCCGACGATCTGCCGCCGGTCGTTGACGTGCTTCTGGCGCCGGGTCCATCCCACCGCCATGCCGGCGGAGTTGACGTCCACCAGCGTCTGGCCCTCGCCGGGCAGGTCCACGACCTGGTACCGGCCGCGGTCCCAGATCAGCACCGTCGCCTTCACACCGTCGAAGCTCCGCCCGACGTGGTACCGCCCGGTCGGGTCGCCGCTGGTGACGGTGCTGCCGAGCACCGCCTCCGGTGGCGCGTCGAGCTCCGCTGCCCGGCACCCGGTCGGGGAGGGCTCCGGCCCCGGGGAGGTGCTGATCGCGGGCTGCGGGTCCGGCCGGTGGTCCCGGCCGCCGGCGAACGCCCAGCCGCCGACGACGACCACCAGCACGACCGCTGCCACGGAGGCGGCGCGGACGACGGCGCGGCGCCGCTCGCCCCGCGCGACGGCAAGCCGCACGTCGACGGTCGAGGGGCCGCGGGCGGCCCGGCGCAGCGGCATCAGCAGGTCGGTCAGCCCGACACGCGCCCAGGGCCGGCGCCGCTCGTCGAGGAACGTGCGCACGAGCATTTGCCGCACGTACTGGTCAAGGTGCTCGACGGCGCTGACGCGGGGCCAGCGCAGGTACAGCTTCTCGATCGTCTGCTGCACGACGTCGTCGGCCCGGTGCTCGTCGCCGCACAGCAGGAACGCCAGCTGCCGCAGCGGCGCGAGCCGCCCGGTCACGTACTCGACGTACTCCTCTAGCGCCTCTGTACGCATCGACCCCCCCTCGGTCGGACTGAAACGAGCGGCGCCCGGTGGGAGGTTGCACGGATACGCGATTTCGGCCGGACCGGGTTCTCCCCTAGACTCGACCTCGGACAAGGCCTCGTAGCTCAGGGGATAGAGCACCGCTCTCCTAAAGCGGGTGTCGCGCGTTCGATTCGCGCCGGGGCCACCGAGGAAGGGCTGTCAACCAGCCGAACGGGTCCCTTGACCAGCAGTAACGCGGTCAAGGGACCCGTTCGTTGTCCGGCTGTCCCCGACGCTGACCGGCCATGATCGGCCGTTCGCGGCGAGTAGGCGGCCAAGTTCGCCATGCTGCGGCCGGTGCGGATGAGCGCACCGAGCGAGAGCACTTGGCTCAACCTGAACGACAACGGCACCACCGTCCGTGTGTGCAATCAGCCGATTGCCGAATCCATCAACGGAAGCCGCCTGGTGCAACATGGCGACAGCGGCGGCCCCGTCTGGACGTCGCTTGGTCTCCCTGACGGGAACACGGCCAGTGCCGTCGGCATCATCAGCGGTGGCAACGCTGACGACGGGCAGAACGGCGCCTTCGTCAACTTCACGCAGATGCCGGACATGCTGTCGAAGTTCGGTGCGTACATCCAGACCGCATATCCCCACTAGGTCGGTGATCAAGGCAGCCAGCGGGTATGACACGGGCCTGCTGGCTGCTTATGTGACCGGACCGTGGACCAGCTCACGCGTGTTCAACGGATTGGGCAGCGGCGCCAACGAAACCGCAAGTTGCCATGTGCCGGCACAGCCTCCACCGGCGCTGTCAGCCAGGATTTTGTAGGCTCACGGCCGACGGGCCTCCTGTATCGCGGCACCGGCAATCATCAAGCATCCGTCAGTGCGGACCAGCACGATGACCGACCGGCCATCCGAGCTGACCGACTGCAGTGACCATTCGACGCTCTTGTGGTGCCGTGCGTCCGGCTCAGACAGCACCTTCATCGGCACGAGGTTATCGGTCGGGATCGGTATCGCGCTGGGTGAGGCGACCGGCGATCGGGAACCTTGACGGGTCGGGGCTGCCGATCTGGGGTCGGGCGCCAAGGTTGGCTGGGGCGCTGGTTCGTTCGTGGCGCAGCCCGACGCCGCTATCATGAGTGCCACCACGGTGAAGGCGTAGATGTGTTTACGCAGTCCCATATCGGTAGCCCTTGCTCGACAAGCGTGAACACGTCGGTGTAGGGGTCGCGTTGAGTCATCGGTACGTGGGTGGCGTGGGCGGCGTTCATCTGAAGGGCGCGTCTCTTCGTGTCCGCGTAGCTACCCACTGGAATTTGCTCCGGGAGCACCAACTTGATGTTCGCCACTTCCGGGGCGAATGGCAGCCGAGTTGCGGCTAGGTTGCAGACGCCACCAAAGCTGCCGGTCACTGACTTGTGATGTAGCAGGCGCCAGACCTCGAAGCATGGGTGGGAGAACGCGACGCGTACGTCTGCGTCGCGGGCGTGCCTCAGCGCGGTTTCGATGGACTCGTGCTGGTCGCGGTCGAACACGCACCAGACCTGTGGCCAGTACTCAGTAGCCAGGCCACTGCGTCGGGCCTCGCGCGCCTCATCGCGCATCAGCGAAGCGGCCGCGTCGACGAGCTTCATCGGTGTGCGCCTGGAGTCCGCCGCAGTCGCATTGGCGATGCGCACTTCAACGGTGACATCTGGGTCTGCTGGGACGCCTCGGTCCCGGATGATTTCGATGTAACTGGGCTCGGTGACCCGCCCCTCGGTGAACACGTGCACGACCCGACGGCGGCGACTGCGATGGTGCCTGGACACGCCCAGCGTGTCTTTGCCCCTGGCGCGTGCCATCAGTCGCGTTCCGCCCGCCGCGGACGGTCCTTTGCGGTCGCGGTCAGGAGGCGTCGGGCGACCTGACCCTCCAGGAGCGTGGGAACGGCGCCGAAGGCACCCGCTAGGTATGACTTCATCAGATCCTCGTCATGGCCAGGCGAGGCTGCGCTCAGCGGGTACAGATCGGTGGCACCGTCCTTGTCCTTTTCGGTCAACCAGACCTGGCCCGGCTCGAGCAACCGGCCCCCGCTTGGGGTCGTCAGTATCGATGGATCGTGGGAAGTGAACAGGAGCTGCGCCCCCTTCGCGTTCGTTTGGGGATCGCGAAAGAGGCGGATGACCTCTGCAGCGAAGCGTGGATGGAGGCTAGCGTCGAGTTCATCGACGAGAAGGACCGCCCCTTCATCAAGCGCCAATAGCAGCGGTCCGACAAGCGCGAACCATGACCGGGTGCCAAACGATTCGTTGCTCCAGTCGAAGGAAACGTCGCCGGCGGCTGACCGATGCATGAGTCGAACGGTGGTCTCGCCCTTTTCTTTCTGGACGACTTTGGCGCCGGTGATGCCCAGGTCTGCAACCGCTAGCAGTTCGTTGATCCGGCTGGCTCGTTCGCCGGATAGCTCGCGCGTGGTGAACTGTTCACGCTGCATCCGCTCATCCTCGGGGTTGATGAGCCACAGGTTTCGGCGGAACCAGTGAAATATTGGCGAGAGTTGTGGGTGGTTGTCGGTTCCTGCCGTCGACAGCACCAGCGCATTGGGTCGAGTCCGGCGGGCCAATTGTGAGCGATCCTTGACTCTGGCGCCTGGCCATTCGAATGGCACCGATCGCGATGCGTCACGGTCGAGCCACACCTGACGGTGGCCACGAGGATAGCTGTGTAGCCATTCGGCCTCGACGCGAGTTGGTCCTAGCTCGAACCCGTAAGTCCAGCGGATGTTATCAACCGTGAAATCGACCTCGTAGAAACTGGGTTCGGCTTTCTTTTTGGTGTCCAGCACGAAGTGGCTTCGTGGGATGCCATCGTAAGAAGCCCACCGCGCATAGGAGTTGAGAACTGCTGTCCGCATCTCGACAAGAGCTGCGAGCACATTTGATTTACCCGACGCGTTGGCGCCAAAGATACCGATAAGGGGAAAAATACTTACTGATTGGTCGCTCGCAAATTTTAGTTCAAACGCTGCGGCGCTGACCTCGCCGTCGGGGACGACGAGGGACAGCTCTTGTTCATCGCGTAGGGACCGCACGTTGGCAACCCGGAATCTGAGCAGCATCTCGCCTCCTTCCGCTTGCGTACCCTCAGGGTACCGTCCACCTCTGACATTCGGTCTGACGCGCCCAGTGCAACTGCCAATGAACTGCCAACTACTGCCAGACTGGCAGTTCGGCCCGGGAACCGGGGGTCTAGGAGTTGATGGGTCGTGTGGCGCGGCGAGCCAGCCATAGCAGGGCGCCGATTGCGAAGACGGCCAGGCCGGCGAGTACCGATGCGGCGGGCAACGTCGCGGCCAGCAGCAGGCAGCCGGCCAGGCCGGTCACCGGGACGACCCGCGGCGGCGCGTCCTCGGTGCGGCGCAGCGTGAGCGCCGCGGCGTTCGCGATCGCGTAGTAGACGAGCACGCCGAACGACGAGAAGCCGATCGCGCCGCGCAGGTCGAGGAACGTCACCAGCAGGATCACCGCGACGCCTACGGCCACCTCCGCGCGGTGCGGGATGCGCCGGGTCGGGTGCACCGCGGCGAGGAACCCGGGCAGGTGCCGGTCGCGGGCCATGGCCAGGGTCGTGCGCGACACGCCGAGGACCAGCGCGAGCAGCGAGCCCAGCGCCGCGATCGCCGCGCCCGCGCGCACGGCGGGGGTGAGCCACCCGGCGCCGGCCGCGGTGACGGCGTCGGCCAGCGGGGCGGTGGACGCGGCGAGCCGCCCCGGGCCGAGCGCGGCCAGGGCGGCGACGGCG
Organism: Dactylosporangium sp. NPDC000555; assembly: GCF_040300025.1. Taxonomy (NCBI): domain Bacteria; kingdom Bacillati; phylum Actinomycetota; class Actinomycetes; order Micromonosporales; family Micromonosporaceae; genus Dactylosporangium; species Dactylosporangium sp. NPDC000555. Next base: position 218,873 of record NZ_JBEPDB010000001.1, read on the forward strand.
ACGGCGAGGTACACCAGCAGCGTGATGCCGAGCGCGAGCGGGACGGCCCGCGGGATCGTGCGGGCCGGGTCGGCGACCTCCTCGCCCAGCGTGGCGATGCGCGCGTAGCCGGCGAACGCGAAGAACAGCAGCCCCGCGGCCTGTAGCACACCCCAGCCGCCGCCCGTCGCGACGAGATCCTGCGGTCCCGGACGGCCGAGCAGGCACGCGGTGACGACGGCGGCGAGCACCGCCAGCACGACGCCGACGATGACCCGGGTGGCGAGCGCCGACTTCTGCACCCCGAACAGGTTGAGCGCGGTGACGGCGGCCACGGCGAGCACCGCGATCTCGCGCTGGTGCCCGGGCAGCGCGTAGGCGCCGACCGTGAGCGCCATCGCCGCGCACGACGCGGTCTTGCCGACGACGAAGCCCCAGCCGGCCAGGTACCCCCAGAAGTCGCCGAGCCGCCGCCGCCCGTAGACGTAGGTGCCGCCGGACTCGGGGTACAGCGCGGCGAGGCGAGCCGAGGACGTGGCGTTGCAGTAGGCGACCACGGCGGCGATGCCGAGCGCGACCAGCAGCAGGCCGCCGGCGGCGTGCGCGGCCGGCGCGAACGAGGCGAAGACGCCGGCGCCGATCATGGCGCCGAGGCCCACGATGACCGCGTCCGGGGTCTTGAGGCGGCGGGCGAGCCGCGGAGTCGTCACGAACGAAGTCCAGCACGTCTTTGGAAACAGCGGGTAACACCGATGACCGACGCGCCCGGGGTCAAGCGGGCATGAGTGGCCGGGGTGGGGCCTGCCCTACCCCGAACACTCCGCTCAGCGGGCTGGAGCCGGTCAGGCGACTTTCATAGCGTCGAATCCATGACGACCATCCCGGTCCCGGCCCGCGGCGCCACGCAGCCGATGCGACGGCTGGATCGCCCAACGAACCCGATGAACCGAACGAACCCAATGAAGTGGCCTGCGGTTCTCGCCATGCACCTGTCGCCGGCGGCGGCCACGTTCGCCGCGGCGTTCGCGTTGGGTCCGCTCGTTCGGGCGTGGCAACTGCCGCCACAGTTCGCCCTGACGCTGGCCTTCGCGTTCGTGCTCACGCCGATCGAGCTGGGCCTGCTGCTGCGCGCCGCCGGGTGGTCGTTCCGGCGGCTGCCGGAGATCCTGGCGTTCCGGCGGAAACCGCCCCTCCGGTTGTACCTCATGATCGTGCCTTGCCTGGCCGCCATCGCCATCGGGCTGGTGATCCTGCTGGCGCCGCTGGAGGAGCGGCTCCTCGACCTCTACCCGTCGTCCTGGCCGCTGCCCCCTGATGCCGCCGCGTTCCCGGCCTCGGCGACGGTCGCCACCCTGCTCCTCACCCTGCTGGTCCACGGCCTGGTCAGCCCGGCCGTGGAGGGGCTGTACTTCCGCGCGTACCTGCTGCCCCGGCTGCCCGTGCGCGGCGTGCTCGCGGTGGTGACGTCGGCGGCGCTGTTCGCGGCGCAGCACTACTGGCAGCCGGAGAAGTTCGTCTTCCTCTTCGTGGCCCAGCTCTTGCTGATCGTGGTCATGCTGCGGCTCAACAGCGTGCGGATGAGCATCGCCGCGCACTGCTTCGCCAACAGCCTGGCGATCCTGCTGTCCCCGGCCGCCGCGCTGCTCTGATCGGGCGCCCCGCGATAGGTCCCCGTCAGGCGAAACCGGGCGGGGGCGGGGCCTCGACCGTGACCCGCTCGCCGCGGTGGTCGAAGGACAGGCGCCACGAGTGCAGGTACGTCCGCCCGGCCGGGGACTTCTCGAACAGCGGGTCGCCGACGATCGGGTGACCGATCCACGCCAGGTGCACGCGGATCTGGTGGCGGCGGCCGGTCTGCGGCACCGCCTCCAGCACGGCGCGCTCAGCGGTCTGGGAACGGACCGTGAACGTGGTCACCGAGGGATACGTGGACACCGTGTCGAACACCGCCGACGCCGGCACCGTCCAGGTGTCATCCTTGAGGACAATGCTCTCCCGAGGCGCCGCTATCCGCACCCGGTTCTTACGTCCGACGCTCAACGGCAGGTCGATGCGGCCGGCCGGCGGCAGGCCGCCGGGCGCGGTCACCGCCAGATACGCCTTGTCCACCGTGCGCTTGTTGAACTGCCGGGTCAGCCCGCCGTGCACGGCGAGGTCCTTGGCGAAGAGGATGACGCCGGACGTGACCTTGTCGATGCGGTGCACCGGGAAGAGCTCCTCGCCCTGCTCCGCGGCCATGCGCACCAGATCGGACTCGTGCCGCTCGCCCATCACTGCGACACCGGCCGGTTTGTCCAGCACAAGGATCGCGTCGTCTTCCACGATCACGCGCTCACGAAAGTCCGCCCACATCGTCCTAACATCGCATGTCGCGATGAGAGGGCTCGCATGGAGGACCCCGAGACGCGCCTGATCGCCCGGGAGACCGTCGAGCTCGCGTTCCTGGCCGCGCTGCAGCACCTGCCGCCGCGGCAGCGGGCCGTGCTCATCTCGCGCGACGTGCTCGGCTGGTCCGCGGGGGAGACCGCGGCGCTGCTCGGCGTGACGGCACCGGCGGTCAACAGCGCGTTGCAGCGGGCCCGGGCGACGCTGCGCGAACGGCTGCCGGAGCGCGGCGCCGACTGGACGCCGGAGCGCGGGCCGGAGCCGGACGAACGGGAGGTGCTGCGCCGCTACGTCGAGGCGTTCGAGCGCGCCGACGTCGCGGGGATGGCGCGGCTGCTGGCCGACGAGGCGCGCGCGGTCATGCCGCCGCTGCCCACGTGGTACCTCGGCAAGCCCGCCATCGTCGGCGCGCTCATGCGCAGCGTGCCGCCCGGCGGCCTGAGCCACATCGGGCGCATCCGCGCGGTCGTCACGCGTGCCACCCGCTCCCCGGCGGCCATCTTCTACCACACACCGCCGGGCGAGTCGGTGGAGCGGCCGTTCGCGATCTCGGTCGTGCGCGTCGAGGGCGGCCTCATCCGGGAGATGGCCGCCTTCCACGATCCGCGGCTGTTCGACGATTTCGTGGCCCGCGACTCGTCGTAAGGCGAGGAGGTAGGGAAAGCCCCACCGTGAATCGGCAGGCTGGCAGTGCTGATTCCGGGCGCGCCGGACGGCACCGTTGAACGCATGGAAGCGATGGCCGGCTGGGCTTACCTGGTGATCTTCGTGCTGCTGGTGGTGGACTGCCTGATTCCGGCGGTACCGGCGGAGGCGAGCGTGATCGCCGGGGGAGCGCTCGCCGCGAGCGGGCACCTGCACCTCCCGGTCGTCCTCGTGGCGTCCGTGGCCGCCGTGGTCGTCGGCGACCTGCTCATGCACGAGGCCGCCCGGCGCGGCGGGCGGTGGCTGCTGGACCGCTGGCTGCGCCACGAGCGGTACCGCCGGGCGGTCGGCTGGGTGGCCCGCCTGCTGGAGCGCCGCGGCGGTGCGATCGTGGCGGCCGGGCGGTTCGTCCCGCTCGGCCGCACGACGGTGGCGCTGGTCAGCGGATACGCGCGGTTCCCCCGGCAGCGGTTCCTGCCGGCCATCGCGATCGGCGCGCTGCTGTGGAGCGTGTACATGGTCGGCCTGGGTTACCTGGGCGGCAACGTGTTCACCGGCAACCCGCTCGCCGCGGCGGGGCTGGGGGTAGCGCTGTCACTGCTCGTGACAGGTGTGACGACCGCGGCACAGCGGATGCGTTTGCGCGCCCGCGAAGCCGGGCACCCATGAAGGCAAGACCGGAAACCGATCGGAAACCCGGAAACATGGAAGGAATGTGCTATGGGCTTCACGGACAAGGTCGAGCACAAGGCCGAGGAGGCCAAGGGCACCGCCAAGGAGAAGTACGGCGAGGCCACCGACAACGAACGTCTCGAGGCCGAGGGCGCCGCCGAGCGTGCCGCCGCGAAGGCCAAGCAGGCCGGCGAGCACGTGAAGGACGCCGCGCGCAACGTGCGCGACGCATTCGAGCGCTGAACCTGCCGCGATGGAATCGGGCCGCCCCGCACAGGGGCGGCCCGCCGTCGTTCAGTCCCGGTCGTCGCTCGTGCCGAGCGCCGCGCAGACCAGGATGAGCATCCCGACGATGACGTCGTTGGCGGTCGAGGTCGACCAGCCGTACTGCAGCACCAGCGGCGCGATCAACAGCCACCCGGCCAGCCCGCCGGTGACCCAGCCGAACGCCGCCACGCGCGTGTTGAGCATCCGGATCGTCGTCACGGTCGCGATGGTGATGCCGGTGACCGCGTCGCTCCAGAACACGTCGTAGCGGCCGGCCCCGATGTAGCCGAACGGCACCGCCGAGACCACCAGCCACACGGCGGCCAGGAAGATGACGGTGAGCAGGGCCTTCGACGGGTGTTTCGTCTCGTCCGTGGGTCTGTGGTCGTCCGCCGGTGTGACGCGGATGTGCGCCGGGGTCGTGAAGTCCTGATCCGAGATGAAACTCGTGCTCATGGCCCGAAGCCTCGGCAACGCCCGGATGAGCGGGGCTCACCCCGTCGGTGGGCTTTCGTTCGGCGGGCTCTCGTTCCAGGACCGGTCCAGCTCGGTGACGCAGTAGACGCCCTTCGGCCCGGTGAACTCCCCGTCACCGCCGCGCCGTGTCGCGACCAGCCGCGCCGTGCCGTTCTCGACCCGGTACACGGCCGAGGACACGCCCTGGCCGGTCCAGCTGAGCTTGACGTCGTCCCCGTCGGCCCGGGACCGCACCGCGGGGGCGGCCGGCGCCGCGTTCGGCAGCCACCGCATCACCGGCGGAAGCGCGGGCGTGGCGTAGAAGTGCGCCGCGTACTTCGACACCGAGCCCAGCGCGTCGGCCCGCACGCTCTTGGCGCTGAAGTGGACGCTGCCGGTGACCTGCGCATACGTGCGGTTGAGCGCCAGCTCGCGGTCGAGCTCGCCGGGGTCGGACCACGGGCCGGGCTCCCCGGTGCGGTAGTCGGCCTGCCCGATGTACAGCTGCACCCTGGTGTCCTTGACGACCCCCGCCCACCAGGGCAGGAGCTTGGCGTAGTCCGCGACGTCGAAGCCGATGTTCCAGTACAGCTGCGGGACGATGTAGTCGAGCCACTGCTCGCGCACCCACAGCCGGGTGTCGGCGTAGATGTCGTCGTAGCTCTGCAGGCCTCGGGTGGGGGAGCCAGCCGGGTCGGTGGCGCTGTTGCGCCAGATCCCGAACGGGCTGATGCCGAACTTCACCCAGGGCTTGAGCTGCTTGATCCGCTGGCTCATCTCCTGGACCAGCTTGTTGACGTTGTCCCGGCGCCAGTCGGCCTTGCTCTTGCCGCCACCGTACGTCCGGTACGCCGGGTCGTCGGGGAAGTCCTGCTTACCGACCGGGTACTGGTAGAAGAAGTCGTCGAAGTGCACCCCGTCGACGTCGTACTTCTCGACCGCCTCCAGCATCGAGTCCTCGACGAACTTGCGAGCCTCCGGGATGCCGGGGTTGAAGTGCAGGCGACTGCCGGTGGTGCCCGCCGACGGGTACACGACCGCCCACTCCGGGTGCTTGCGCAGCGGATGGTCGCGGGCGAGCGCGTTGATGTCCGGCCCGGCGCCGGACGGGGCGGGCTGGCTGCCGCGGTACGGGTTGAACCACGCGTGGAACTCGAGGTTGCGCCGGTGGGTCTCGTCGATCATCCACTGCATGAGGTCGAAGCCCGGCCCCTGGCCGCGCACGCCCGTGATCCACTCGGACCAGGGCGCGTACTGCGAGGGCCACAGCGCGTCGCCGCTGGGCCGGACGTGGACGAAGACCGCGTTGAGGTTGCGCTGCTGGGCGAGGTCCAGCCAGGAGAGGTACTCCGTCTTGATCTGGTCGACCGGCAGGCCGGGCCGGCTCGGCCAGTCGATGTTCTCGACCGTCGTGATCCAGATGCCGCGCAGCTCGCGGGGCGCGCTCAGCGGCACGCCGTCGCAGCGGGCCGTCCGGGCCTCGGCGCGGTCGGCCCGATCGCCGGCCCCCAGGCGCTCGACCCTGGGCGGCTTGCCGGCCGGGGTGTCGAGGGTGTCGATCCACACCGCGCGGACGGCGCTGACGCCGGCCACGATGGCCAGCACGATGCCGGCGACGATCGGCAGCACCGGCGCGCGGCGGGGCAGGCGGTGACGCACCGGCCCAGTCTGCCCGGGCGGCCGGGCCTCAGAGCAAGTCATTCGGACGTTTTCTGGACGAACAGACGAGGGTGTCGGCCCTGAGGTTAGCGGACCAGCCGGGACTGGTCCTCCAGTTCCGCCATCAACCGCTCGGTCGCCCGGCTCACCGCGGCGTCCATGAGCCGCCGCTCGTTCACCACCGTGTCCAGCCCGTCGCCCGCGATCTCCCGTGCCGAGTGCGCGACCAGCAGCTCCTGCTCGTGCCGCTTGGTCTCGGACAGCTCCCTGCGCCGGGCCTCGCGCGCCTCCGTCCGCTCGTAGCCGTTGCCGTGCGAGACGAGCTTGAGCCAGACCGCCGCGCAGTCCAGGCAGACCAGCAGCGCGGCGACGCCGAGGTAGAAGAAGCCGAACCCCCAGAAGTCGCCGGTCACCAGCTGCCACATCGCGGCGGTGCGGGCCCCGAACCCGGCGCCGGCCTCGACCGACGAGCGGTTGGCGGAGCGCTGCTCGGCGATCTGGTGTGTCAGCGACGCGACCTGGTCGGCACGGGCCTTGCGCCCGGGGTCCTGCGCGGAGCGCAGCGCGGCGGCCTCGCCGTCCAGCCGGGTCGCCTCGTCCATCAGCGAGCGGGACTGCTGGACCAGCGTGTCGCAGTAGCCGCCGGGCGGGCAGCCGGCGCGCCGGGTCACGCCGTCCGCGCGGGAGTCCGCCAGCGCCTGGTCGTATGCCGCCGCCGACTCCTTGCGCTTGTCCGCGGCCAGCCGGTGCAGTTCCGCGACCGCGGCGTCGTCGGCGTCGTCCTGGGCCCGCAGCGCGTCCGCCTGGCGCTGGAAGGTGGCGATGGCGCCGCCCTGCTCGAGCTGGGACAGCTGGCGGTTGTGCACGGTTCCGAGGTACGCGTCGATCTCGCCCTTGTACCGGGCCAGCATGAGCGGCTCGGTGATGACGATCGCGAACAGCAGCGCCAGCACCAGCCGCCCGGCGTACAGGCCGAACGTGCGCCGGCGCAACAGGTGGTGCGGGTCGGTGGAGTCCAGCCGCTCATAGTTCACCGCGACGCGCCCGACCACCGCGCGGTCGTAGGCGATGACGGCCGCGGCGACCGGCGGCCCGACCAGCCACTGCCACCAGGGGTGCCGGTAGTTGGTCGAGGCGTCGACGAAGCTCGCCGCGCCCACGATCGCGTAGCCGCCGTACAGCAGGATGAAGACCCCGATCGAGCTGTAGAGCACCCGATCGGTGTGGGTCCGCACGCTCGCGGGGTTCACGTTGGCGACCCTCAGAAGCACGTCACGCGCGGATCCCGCTGCCATGCGCACGACGTTACGCGAGGATAAGTCGCATTTGCGGGCGTTCCCCGTAACGCGGTTCAGCCGCCGTCGCGCGGTGCCCCGAACAGGGACTTGACCAGGATCTGGCACGACTCCGTGCCGACGGTCCGGCCACCGTTGTCGTCGAACGTCTCGACGAGGGCGTTGACCGGGCCGCGGCCCCAGTCCTCGTAGCCGAGTCCGTTGTACATCTGCCGGGCCGCGTTGTTGTCGTCCTTGACGCCGAGCGCGATCCACCGGCGCCCGTGCCGCCGGGCGTGCTCCTCGGCGGCCTGGACAATCTTCCGGCCGACGCCGTTGCGCCGCTGGCCGGCGACCACCTCGACGTGCGTGAGCACCGGCACCTTGCGCAGCCGCTCGCGCAGCTCCCACTCCTCGGCCGGGGCCAGGCGCAGGAAGGCGCTGCCGACCACGGTCGCATCGCCCTGGAGGGCGACCAGCAGGATGCCCATCCGCGGCTGCCGGGCGAACCGGTGCGCGAAGTAATGAGGTTGGCTGAGCGCCGCGATGAGTCCGGAAACGTCCTCGGCGCGCGCCGGCCGCACGGTCACGGCCCCCGCTTCGCCGGTCATCTCGCGGCCGTGAGCCGGGCAACTTCTAGCTCGGCGGCGCCTTCGGCGCAGCGCTGCCGGGGGGTGTCCCACCCCGGAATCCCCCGTGCCCGCTGCGCGGACACTTCTGCGGGCGCTCCGCGCAGTGGCCGCGGCGCGGCGCGTGCCGTCATGTCGACCGTTGCATCACTCAACGCCGGACCCCACCTCAACCGCCGTCGGTTGCCAGTCGGCGCCGCTGCCTCAGGCGAATCGGGAGGGGTCAATCATAATGCGCGATATCTACCGACTGGTAACCGCGAGTCGCCGATCCTCGGCCTCCAGCCGCTTGCGCTGCTGGCGAAGGCGCGACTCCTTCGGCGCGGGTCCGGTCCGGTTGAGCCGAATCGTGGCCGACAGGCGGAGGTTGAAGTGGCTGAGCGCACCGTGGATTCCGAGTCCGGTCTTCAGCTGCCGCATCTCCTCGGCCCACACGTCCTGGTCGCGCCGCAGAGCTCTCAGGAAGCGCACGCATTCCCGCGGTTCGATCAGGAAGGAGCGGCCCCGGGCGGCCTTGAGCGCCACGATCATGTGCTGGAGGCGCTGGCTCGGCGCGCGTTCGGCGGCTCGGCGCAGCAGGTCCCCGATGAGGTCACGCCGGGCCTTGAGGAAGTCGACCCAGTATCCGTCGTTGAGGGTGTCCTGGACGGTGCCGCGCCGGCTCAGCATCGCGAAGACTCCCTCCGCGAGGGTGTCGCCGAGCTCCTCCTCGCGCGCCCGGGCGGGATCGACGAACGGGTCGTAGGGCAGCTGGATCGCCTCGCCGACCAGGGTGACCGGCCGGATCTGGGCGTTGTCGAGCAGGAAGAACCAATCCTCGTTGTAGATGTCGGGGAAGAACGCGCCGACATCGCTGTCGGTCGGGACGGCGAGCGCACCGCCACCGATGAACGTGCCCTGCCGATCGCCCAGCTCGCGGCGTGCGTGGCAGACGACCGAGTTGTCCGGCATGCCGCTGATGTGCATGCCGACGGCGGCGTGCTTGGCCAGCGCGCCGGCCGTCCGGCGCAGGTCCAGGGCGCTCTTCACGGTGATGTCGTCGTCGAGGAACATGACCTGCCGCCAGCCGGCCGCCCGGGCCAGCAGGAGGCCGAGGTTGCGTTTCATGCTGACGTCGGTGCCGCGCGGAAGGAGGTGGGCGGTCTCCAGGTCGGGCATCCGCCTGGGTGCCTGCCCGACGTCCACGGCGATCACGTCGGCCACGATGCCGTTGTCCTCGATCTCCCGGACGACCTCGCCGGCGCGCGCCCTGCGGCTGGCCAGCACGACCAGCGGCGTGTTCAGCTCCTCGGCCAGCCCGGCGGCGTGCACGAGCGATGACGCCGGGCGGGCGCTCGGCACGATGATGGCGTCGAGCTTCCGATCCACGATGTCGGGTGTATCGGGGTGCTCCAGCAGATTACTGTGTGACAGCAGTTGGCCGACGTCAGTCTGGTCAGCCAACCTGCTCACCCGCGTCCGGCCACTCGTGGAACCGGTTCCGCGCGACGGTCCAGTCCGGGGTCAAGGTTTCTCCCGTGAATACGGTGACGCGGAACAGAATGCTGAAGCTCTCGGCATCGCCGAAGCGCTTCGCGAGATACTCCTCGTTGCGGTTGCGGAAGTTCCGATCGGTCAGCGCGCGAACTGCCCCGTAGGTGCCACGACCAAACATCCCGTTGCACAGGGTGATGGTGCGCTTCATGTTCATGGGGCTGGGACCGCGGAAGAAGTAGGCGACGTCCTCGCGCAGGGTCCGCCGCTCGGTCCCGTCCGCCCGCTGCTCCACCTCCACGACGGGGGTGTGGCGCCGGTCGCCGACCTCGAAGTAACCGCTGTCCTCCTCGGCGAGCCGGGGCTGCTGCCGCACCGGCAGGTTGAGCCGCTCGACGAGGTCGCGGGTGATCGGGTTGAAGTCGATGCCGCCGAGCAGCACGAGGTGGCTGTGGTAGTCGTCGGCGAGGAGCCGGTCGTCGGTGCGGATTCGCACGTCGGCGGTCGGGTTCACCGCCCGGATGTGCCCGAACAGCTCGATGACCGAGTCGACGTCGGCGTAGGTGTAGGCGCGCACGTAGTCCGGGTCGCTCTTGTGCGCATACGGCATCTTCTCCCGGAGGTCCTCCGGCAGGCGCGCGCAGACGATCACGATGCGCTTCGCGTCGGACCCGAAATACCAGGTGCCGCCGCCGATCGAGTCGCCCGGGCCGAGCGGGATCTCGCCGCCCGTGCTGAGGACCTGCAGCGGGTTGGTCTCGGGGACGTCGGCGGCGGCCGGCCGCGCGTCGACGTGGTCGGGGTTGCGCAGCCGGCTGATCTCGGCGTAGATCGTGCGCTCGGCGTCCCGCTCATCGTCGGTGAGTTCGTCGTCCTCGAGCAGGCGTGCGGGCCGGGTCTCGATCGAGCGGCGCGAGGCGAAGAAGCGGGCGTAACCGGCGAGCCGGTGCTCCGGAGGCACGACCGGGCTGTCGGGGTTCTCCCACGAGGAGATCACGGACAGGCTCAGCTGCTTGTCGCCGCCCAGCGCTTCGGCGATTTGCTTCTGCGTCACCTGAAGTTCGGGCCACTGTCGCTTCCGGAGGTCGCGGAGGTGTTGCGCCAGCGCGCGGTTCGTTGGTGCCTCACTAGGCTGCACCGCACTCCACCTGTCCTACCGAAACTTCGGCGCAACGCACCATGGTCAACTGAAGAAGTATAAGGCCGTCGCTAGCGCCGACGCCAGGGCATTTCCCCAACGCTTCGGATGGCGTCGAGAGCATACAGCAATTCGGTCAGAGTCTTGTGCGACACCTACCCCCGGCCTACCGTGTAGACAGAAGGGAGGTGAAGTTTCGCCGAAGTGCCGAACGAAGGTGAAGATCCAAGATGTCAGATCGAAGACAGGGCACGTGGTGCCCCAGCCCGGGCAAGGAACCGGGCACCACGAGCCCTTTGCGGCGCTCCCCGAGGAGGGAAGGCTCATGTTCAACCTAACGCTCCGCAAGCGCGGAGTAAACATTCCCCTAGTTGCAATTGGAACAGCGGCCGGCAGGGCGGGCAGCACCGGAAACCGAGGGGGGTTCCGGTGCTGATCGTCTTTCTACTCGTAGGCGCGGCGGTTCTGCTCCTGATGGGGCTTCGTTCCGCCGCGGACCAGGCCGGCAAGGAGGCGACGGCGTTCGCCGCCAAGATGGTGGCGGACATGGCGGCCGCCCGCACAGCACTGATCTTCGGGCTGACCGGCCTGGCGGTGCTGGTGGCGCTCGTCATGGCCGCTGCGACGCGTTCCCACTGACGCTCCGGCGAAACTTCACTGAACTTCTGGGCGGCGGTCGCGGCGACGACCGCCGCACCTTGGGACCGGCGCCGCCTGGCAGGTCGAGGGCGGCGGCCCCGGTCGGAGTACCTTCCGAGGATGCACTCGAACACCCCCGTGCACGAATGGTGAGCGGCGAGCTGGTCCTCACGCAGGACGGCCCGATCGCCACCATCGTCATCACCAACCCCGCCAAGCGCAACGCGATGACCGCGGCGATGTGGCGCGCCCTGCCCGGCCTGCTCGACGGCCCGGCCAAGGACCCGTCGGTGCGCGTGCTGGTGCTCGCCGGCGCGGGCGGCACCTTCTGCGCCGGTGCGGACATCACCGACGCCGCGGCGGTGGCGCGCGCCGGCGACGCGAGCTTCGCGGTCGAGGCCGAGCTGGCGCTGGCCGGTTTCCCGAAGCCCACGATCGCCCGCGTCGACGGCTTCTGCGTCGGCGGCGGCTGCCAGCTCGCGGTGGCGTGTGACCTGCGCTTCGCCGCGGACGACAGCCGCTTCGGCGTGACCCCGGCCAAACTCGGGATCGTGTACCCTCCGTCGACCACCCGCCGGCTCGCCGCTCTCATCGGCCCGGCCCGCGCGAAACTGCTCCTCTACACCGGAGAGCTGATCGACGCCGCGGCGGCCGAGCGCATGGGCCTCGTCGACGCGGTGGTGCCCGCTGCCGAGCTGGCCGATTCGGTACTGCGCGTAGCCTCCACGATCGCTGCCCGGTCCGGGTTGACGCAGTTCGCCGCGAAGCAGGTGCTGGCGGGCGGCGAGCCGCCGGAGCAGGACGAGGCGGAACTGGCCGAGGGCCTGGCCGCGTTCGTCGAGCGTCGCGCACCCCGCTTCGGCTGGTCTTGACAGTGGGCGATGCCGCGATCAGCGGCCGACCGGCACCAGGGCCTGGGTGGGTGGGATCACGACCTGGCGCGGCTGGGCGATCTGCGCCACCAGCAGCGTGCCCACGAGGCCGAACAGCGCGTACCCGCCGAGCACGATCGCCGCGCGCTGCACGCCGGCGCCGTTGAAGTACACGATGCCGCGTATCGCCTCCGTGCCCAGGCCCGGCGGCAGCCACGGACCGATCGCCCGCCAGAACGGTGGCAGCAGCGGCGCCGGGTACGCGCCACCCGCGCTCGGGTTGCCCAGCACCACGAACAGCAGCACGGTCAGGCCGCTGCCGACGAAACCGAACGCCGCCTGGAGCGCCATCGTGCAACAGCCCGAGGCGAACACCAGCAATGCTCCGAACCACCACAGCTGCGCGAGATGCCCGTCCAGCGCGCCGAACAGCGGGCCCGCGATCGCCGCGCCGCCGACGCCCGACAGCGCGGCGTACACGGCCAGCGACAGCAGCCGGATCAGCGCCCGATGCGGGTTCGCCGGCCGGGAGCCCTTGCTGGTGCTGACCGCGATCGCGACTAGGTACCCGCCGACGACCCAGCCGAGCGCGAGGTAGAACCCGGAGAGCCCGCGCGCGTCGCCGAGCAGGGCCGGCTTGGCGTCCTCGATCATGAACGCCCGCTCCTGGGCGTCCTCCAGCGGCGTGATGATCTGCGTCAGCGCGGTGGCCACGCCGGGGCCGGCGGCGCTCGCGATGACGAGCCGGTCGGTGGCGTCGCTGCTGGAGACGATGAACGCCCCGTAGACCTGGCGCTCGTCGATCATCCGGCGCGCGGCGTCCTCGCTGAACGCGGCGCGAGCCTCCAGCGGCTCGCCCGGCAGCCCGTCGAGCTTGACGACCAGGTCGTCGAGCGCTTCGGGCGGCGCGGCGACGGCCACCGGAATCCGGTGCGGGGTCGGCTCGTGGAAGGCCCCGATGTAGCTGGCGATGAACGCCAGCTGGAGGGCGAGGACCGCGAGGACCAGCGCACTCGCGCGCGGCGTGACGCCGTCGCGCACTTCATGAAGAAATCCCGCTTTCACCGCTTTTGACGGTATCGTACGAGCGACTCCGGTGTGTCGTACTTGACTCTTTTATCCGATACTCAGGCACGGCGGAAGACCCGGGGCCGGCGGTGACGATCGAGCCGGCGTGCGGCGTGGCGGCGGTGTTCAACGAGTACGCGACCGGGCCGCCGAAGACCGCGAAGAGCGCCAGCGTGGCCGCCGCGAGCCGCGGGCCCCGGCCGAGCTGCTGGCTGAGCAGGATGCCGGCGGCCCCGAACGCGCCGGTGGCGAGCACCGTCACCCGCAGCCACGGGTGGAAGTCGCCGCTGCGCTCGAGCAGGATGTACGACCAGATCGCGCTGAGCGCGACCGTGCCGCCGAGGACCAGCAGGGCGTAGAGGTCGGACCGGCGTCGCCACAGGGTCGCCGCGCCCATGCCGGCCAGCGCGCCGATCGCCGGGGCCAGGGCCACCGTGTAGTAGTCGTGGAAGATGCCCCGCATGGAGCTGAAGACCACGACGGTGGTGAGCAGCCAGCCGCCCCACAGCACGTACGCCGCCTTGCGCGTCGACCAGATCAGGCCCGCGACGGTGAGGACGAGCGCCGCCGGCAGCAGCCAGGACGCCTGGCCGCCGGTCTGCCCGTCCAGCAGGCGCGACCAGCCGGTCTCGCCCCAGCCGCCGGCCCTCCCGCCACCGCCGCCGACGCTGCCGGTCTCGTTGCCCGTCAGCCGGCCGAAGCCGTTGTACCCCAGAGTCAGCTCGAGGATCGAGTTGGTCTGCGAGCCGCCGACGTACGGCCGCCACGAGGCCGGCGTCAGCGACACGATCGCAACCCACCAGCCGGCCGAGACGATCACCGCGGCGCCGGCCACGAGCAGCTGCGCCAGGCGCCGGCCCCGGCCGGTCGGAGCGAACAGCAGGTACGCCAGCCCGAACGCCGGGACGACCAGCAGGGCCTGCAGTATCTTGGTCAGAAACCCGAAGCCGATCGCGCCGCCCGCGAACACCAGCCACCAGGTGCTGCCGCGCTCCAGGGCGCGCAGCATGCCGTACACCCCGGCCACCAGCAGCAGCATGAGCAGCGCGTCGGGGTTGTTGAAGCGGAACATCAGCGTGGCGACCGGCGTGGCGGCCAGCACCGCGCCGGCGAGCAGCCCGGCGGCCGGGCCGTGCCACCGCTTGACGGTGAGGTACAGCAGGCCGACCGTTGCCACGCCGATCAGCGCCTGCGGGACCAGGACGCTCCACGAGCTCAGCCCGAAGATCCGCACCGACAGGCCGGTGACCCACAGCGCCGCCGGCGTCTTGTCCACAGTGATGAAGTTCGAGGCGTCCGAGGAGCCGAAGAACCACGCCTTCCAGCTCTCGCCGCCGGCCTGCGCGGCCGCGGCGTAGAAGGCGTTGCCCCAGCCGGAGGCGCTGAGGTTCCACAGGTACAGCGCACCGGCGGCGAGCAGGAGCAGCCCGAGCGCCGGGCGCACCCAGACCGCCGAGCCGGCCGCCCTGGCGGCTGGGTGCCCGGGATCGGTCCCGGTGCCGGCCTCGGGTGCGGCCGGAGGGGTCAGCGTGGTCGTCATGCTGCCAAGGTGCGGCCCGACCCTGCCAGCGCCTTCAACGAAAGCTGTCCACCGGCTGTGAATTACCGGCTGTGCACTACAGGTCGAACAGCATGCAGGTGGAGGTGGCGTGCGCGACCAGCGCACCTCGGGCGTCGGTGATCTGGGCCTGGGCGAGCGCGGTCCGGCGCCCCTTGGAGATGACGGTGCCCTCGCAGGTCAGCACGCCGGAGGCGATCGAGGCGGGGCGCAGGAACTTCGTGGTCAGGTCGAGCGTCGTGTACCCGACCCCGGCCGGCAACGTCGAGTGCACGGCGCAGCCGGTCGCGGTGTCCAGCAGGGTGGCGAGCACGCCGCCGTGGATGCTGCCGAGCGGGTTGTAGTGGTACTCCTGCGGCTCGAGCGTCACCACCACGCGCCCGGCCTCGGCTTCGAGCCGGCCCGCGCCCAGCAGGTGCGTGACGGGCGGCGCGGGCAGCTCGCCGCGGGACATGGCCTGCAGCAGCTCCAGTCCGCCGCGCCGGCCGAGCTCCGCCGCGTTGAGCATCGGATCGGACCACGAGAACGTGCGGCTGCGGAGGTCCCCCTCGGTCTGCGTCATGGGCCCAGCCTCCCGGCCGGGGCTGGATCTGTCAATAAGACCCAGCTCGGCGCTAGCCTGACTGCATGAGACCTAGAGCACTCGAGTGGTCGGTGGACAACTGCACCATCGGCCGGACGATGGCGATCCTCGGTGAGCGGTGGACGATCGTGGTGCTCCGCGAGGTCTTCAACGGCATCTTCCGCTTCGACGACATGCGCGTGCGCACGGGCATTCCCCGTCAGGTGCTCACCAACCGGCTCGGCGTGCTGGTCGACAACGGCATCCTGCGCCGGGTCCCGTATCGCGAGCCCGGCTCCCGGGGCCGCGACGAGTACCGCCTCACCGAGAAGGGCTTCGACCTGTACCCGCTGCTAGTGGCCGTCCGCGAGTGGGGCGACCGGTATCTCGCCGACCCGGGCGGCCCGCCGCTGCGGACCGTCCACCGCGGCTGCGGCGCCGACGTCCACGCCACCCTGGTCTGCGAGCGCGGGCACCTCGACATCGCGCCCCGTGACGTGGTCCCGCAGCCCGGCCCGGGCGCGATCCGACGGGAGCAGAGCCCCGTGTCGTGACGACGCGGCGCGTTGTAGCACACACCAGGTGCGAATACTGCCCGACCTGTTGACAACGCTCCGTTACTTACTGCCCAACCATGGATCACGGCGAGTCATCGACCCATGGAAGGGACCCGCATGCCGAGCAGATACCGGACCGCGCTGGGCGCCACCTCCGCCGCGATCGTCTCGATCGCGGCCGGGGCGGTCGCGCCGGTCGCACCGGCGGCCGCCGCCACCCCGCCGGCCGCCGCCGCCGTCCTGACCCGTGTCATCGTCGAGTACGACGATCCCGGCCCCGCCGCCCTCGCGGTCACCCGCGCCGGCGGCAGGGTCGGCCGGCCATTGCCGGTCGTGGACGGCTTCGTGGCCGACCTGCCGAGCCGGCGGATCGCGGCCGTGCGGGGCGCGCCCGGCGTGCGCGGCGTGACCGTCGACGGCAGGGTCGCGTTCGAGACGGCGGCCTGGCGCCCTGACGGCGACGCCAACTCGATGTTCAGCGTCGTGCGCGCCACCGGCGCTCTCGACGTGTGGAAGAAGTCCGACGCCAACGGCCGTCAGCTCGGCGGGGCCGGCGTCGGCGTGGCCCTGATCGACTCCGGCGTGTCGCCGGTGACGGGGCTGAACGACAACCGGATCATCAATGGTCCGGACCTGTCGTTCGAGTCGCAGGCGCCCAACCTGCGCTACGTCGACACGTTCGGCCACGGCACCCACATGGCCGGGCTGATCGCCGGGCGGGACCCCGGCACCAACCTGTCCACCGTCGCCGACCCGGCCAACTTCACCGGCATGGCGCCGATGTCCACGCTGATCAGCCTGAAGGTCGCCGCGGCGGACGGCGCGACCGACGTGTCGCAGGTGATCGCCGCGATCGACTGGGTCGTGGCGCACCGAAACGACCCCGGGCTCAACATCAGGGTGCTCAACCTGTCCTTCGGCACCGACTCCACGCAGAACGAGCGGCTCGACCCGCTGTCCCACGCCGTCGAGTCGGCCTGGAAGAAGGGCATCACGGTCGTGGTGTCGGGCGGCAACGACGGCACCACGCGCGACTCGCTGTCGATGCCGGCCGCCAACCCGTACGTCATCGCGGTCGGCGCCGCCGACTCGAAGGGCACCGACACGCGAGCCGACGACGTCGTGGCCGACTTCAGCAGCCGCGGCAACGCGACCCGGTCCGTCGACCTGACCGCACCCGGGCGCTCGATCGTCGGCCTGCGCGACCCCGGCTCGTACATCGACGTGAACTACCCCACGGGGCTGGTCCCCGGCGACACCTCGGGCCGGTACTTCCGGGGCAGCGGCAGCTCCCAGGCCGCCGCCATCACCTCCGGCGCGGCCGCACTGCTGCTGCAGCAACGCCCGTCGCTCACCCCGGACCAGGTGAAGAAGCTGCTCACGAGCACCGCCGACGCCATGCCTAACGCCGTGGCCCTCGGTCGCGGGGCGGGCGCGCTGAACATCAGGAGGGCCATCGAGGCGGCGACCCCGACGGCGGCCGCGTCCACCCAGACGTGGGCGGCCTCGACCGGCACCGGCAGCCTGGAGGCTTCGCGCGGCACCGCCCACGTGGCCGACCCGACGAGCGGCGCGATGCTGACCGGCGAGAAGGACATCATGGGCAAGGCGTGGAACGGGACCGCCTGGGCGAAGGCCGCCAAGGCCGGCACGGCGTGGACCGGCGGCACGTGGAACGGCTCGGTCTGGACCGGCAGCACGCTCGGCAACGGCTCGTCCGGGCGTAGCTGGGCCGTGGCCGACTGGGCCGGCACCAACTGGGACGGGCGCACCTGGAGCGGGCGCACCTGGAGCGGCGCCGTCTGGGACGGCCGCACATGGAGCGGCCGGACTTGGTCAGGAAGCGCGTGGAGCGGCCGAACTTGGAGTGGGAGCTACTGGTCCTCCTCCATCTGGCAATGACCGCACGGCGAAGTTCCACACAAACAGGGCGATGATGAAGAAAGCACGTGGGTTGGGTCGCCCGGATGCCCGGGTCGCGACGCTCAGCCTCTGGCTCGGCGCCGCGACCGTCGCGGCGCACGCGCTGAGCATCCGCGGCGTCGGGTTGCCCGCCGACCCGGATCCGCTGCCGCTGGCGATCCTGCTGGTGGCCTTCGCCGTGACCGAGGGCTTCGCCGTGCACGTACGGGTCCGTCGTGGCGGGCACGCGATGAGCATCAGCGAGATCCCGATGGTGCTCGGGCTGCTGTCGGTCGACCCGACACTGCTGCTGTGCGTGCGGCTCATCGGCGGCGTGATCGGCCTCGCGGTGCTGCGCGGCCAGCGCGGCGTCAAGCTCGGCTTCAACGTCGCCCTGCTCGGCGTGCAGACCACGGCCGCGACCGCGCTGCTGCGGGCGCTGTCGGGGCCGGCGCTGCCGAGCGGCCCCAAGGGGTGGCTGCAGGTCCTGATCGTCATGCTGCTCTCCGACGTGATCGCCGCGGTGCTGGTGACCGCCGTCATTGCCCTGCACGACGACCCCGGCGAGTGGCGGCGGCTGCCGAACTCCCTGCGGGGCGCGCCGCTCGTCGCGATCACCACGAGCATCGGGCTGGTCAGCGCGCTGGCCATCGAGCGCGACCCGCGGGCCATCGCGCTGCTGGCGGTCGTCTCCGCGGTCACGTACCGCGCGTATCGCGCCTTCGTCCGGCAGAGCCAGGGCCACCAGCAGGTGGAGGAGTTGTACGCGTTCACGCGTGCGCTCCACGGGCCGCTGGACACCGGCGGCGTCGCCCGGATCGTGCTTGAGCAGGCCCGCGACCAGCTGCGCGCCGAGCGGGCCGAGCTGATCGTGCCGGGCCCCGACGGCACCCACTTCCGGCTGCGCATGCACGGCCGGCATCAGCTGGACGTCAGCACCGTCGACGAGCTGCCCGAGACCGCGTGGTGGCAGCCGGCCCGGGCCGGGTCGCCCGTGCTCGTGGCCAAGGGCAGCGCCGTCATCGGCTCGATCGTCGACGGGATCGCGGTGCCCGTACCGCTGAGCGACGGCGCCACCGGCGTGCTGCTCGTCGCCGACAGCCTCCCCGACATCCCGACCTTCGGCGCGCAGCACGTGCGGCTGTTCCAGGCGCTGGCCAACCACGCCAGCCTGTCGCTGACCAAGGCCCGCCTGCTCGACGAGCTGCGTCGCGAGGTCGCGCAGAAGGAGCACCTGGCCCTCTACGACCCGCTCACCGGCCTGCCCAACCGGCAGCAGTTCCAGGCGCTCACCGACGAGCTGCTCGCCGCGGGTACCCCGGTCGCCGTGCTGCTTATGGACCTCGACCGGTTCAAGGACGTCAACGACGCGCTCGGCCACGACGTCGGCGACCAGCTGCTGCGCCAGGCCGGCGAGCGGCTGCAGGGGCGGCTGGGCGACCGCGGCACGGTGGCCCGGTTCGGCGGGGACGAGTTCGCGGTACTGCTGCCGGACATCCGCACCCGCGAGGTCGCGGTAGCGATCGGCGACGACCTGGACGCCGCGATGGAGCAGCCGATCCCGATCGGGCACCTGCGGCTCAACGCCCGGGTGAGCATCGGCATCGCGCTCGCCCCCGAGCACGGCCACGACGCCAAGACCCTGATCCAGCACGCCGACGTGGCGATGTACGTGGCGAAGGCGACGCACACCGGGGTCCGGGTCTACACCAGCGACGACGACCGCAACAGCCCGCGCCGCCTGGCCATGGTCGCCGAGTTGCGTGAGGCGATCCAGCGCCGCGACATCGTGGTCGTGTTCCAGCCCAAGCTCGAGACCGCCACCGGCATGGTCGTCGGCGCCGAGGCGCTCGCCCGCTGGCACCACCCGGTGCACGGCTTCGTGCCGCCGGACGAGTTCATCCCGCTCGCCGAGCACTCCGGGCTGATCCGCCCACTGACGCTGCACGTGCTGGAGGTCTCGCTGCGCCGCTGCGCCGGCTGGCGGCGGATGGGCCACGACATCCACGTGGCCGTCAACCTCTCGCCGAGCAGCCTGCAGGAGTCCGACCTGCCCGACATCGTCGACCGCCTGCTCGGCCAGGCCGGCGTGCCGGCGGGCGCGCTGACGCTGGAGATCACCGAGAGCAGCATCATGGCCGACCCGACCGGCGCGCTGCTGATCCTCGACCGGCTGCACGCGCTCGGGGTCAAGCTCGCCATCGACGACTTCGGCACCGGCTACTCGTCGCTGGGCCGCCTGCGCGAGCTGCCGATCCACGAGATGAAGATCGACCGCTCGTTCGTGCAGCGCATCGCCGTCGACCACCGCGACCGCGCCGTGGTCCGCTCGGCCGTCCAGCTCGGCCACGCCCTCGACCTCATGGTCGTGGCGGAGGGTGTCGAGGACGAGGAGACCCTGCTCCACCTGCGCCGCGAGGGGTGCAACCTGGTCCAGGGGTACCACATCTCCAAGCCGCTGCCGGCCGGCGAGTTCGCGGATTGGCTGACCGCCCGGATCCCCCAGTTGGGCGGGGCATAACGTTCGGTCCATGTGCACCGTGCTCCTCCGGTTCGACCCCGACGCCACCTGGCCCGTGCTGCTGGCCGCTGTCCGCGACGAGTACCTCGCCCGCCCCTGGGAGCCCCCCGCCGAGCACTGGCCGGGCCGGTTCGGCGGCCGCGACAGTACCGCCGGCGGGACCTGGCTGGCCGTGGACCCGGCCCGTCCGAGTGTCACGGCCCTGCTCAACGGCTATCCGCCGCTGCCGCCGGCCGGCGACCGCCCGACCCGCGGCTCCCTCCCGCTGGCCCAGTTCCCCCCGGACGACGACACGCTTCAGGCCTTCGACGCCTTCCATCTGGTGCGCGCGGAGCCCACCGAGGTCGCGGTGACCTCGTGGGACGGCACGGCGGTCACGCACCGGCTCCTGCCGCCCGGCGACCACGTGATCGTCAACCAGGGCGTGGACGTCAACGACTTCGCCCCGCTGCGCGCCGCCGGGAACCCCGACCCGAAGCCCGGGCTGCCGCCGCGTGCGGCGTGGGGCGACTGGATCGGGCTGCTGTCCGGCGGCGAGTTCACCGGCGCCGGCGAGCGCCCGCTGCTGATCCGCCGGGAGGTCGACGGCCTGCTGTACGGCTCCGGCTCGGCCACCCTGGTCGCGATCGGCGAGCCGGGCGTCCGCTACGACTTCACCGCCAACCCCGGCCCCGACGCGATCTGGGACGAGGTCGGGCTACCGGACTAGCGCCTGTTCATGACTGGGGTGGGAGCGAGGCGGAATCTGGGCCCGCCGCAGCCCCGCCTCAGTCATGAAGCAGGCGCTAGCACCAGCGACGCCTCCCACAGCCGCGCCGCCCGGTCCGGACTCGTGGACCGCGGGGTCGCGGCGAAGGGGCGGCGCCGGAAGTAGTACCCGCCCGGGACGAGCCGCTCGGCCGGGGCGTCGGCGAGCCACTGCAGCGTGCCGGCGGCCCGGTCCGGGGACGTGTAGATCACCGGCATCAGCCGGCCGAGCGTGAACATCGGGCTCGTCCGGGCGAACCGGCTGCGCACCACCCCGGGGAAGAACGCCGTCGGCAGGATGCCGAGCGGGCCCCAGCGCCGCGCGGCCTCGGCCGTGAACAGCAGGTTGGCCTGCTTCGAGGAGCCGTACGCCAGCCACCGCATCCGGTGCGCCGGCGACGGGCGCAGCGGCGCGTCGACGTCGAGCACGCCCCACGCCTCGGCCAGCGATGCCGTGGTGACGATCCGCGCCCGGCCGGCGCGCAGCCGGTCGAGCAGCAGGTGGGCGAGCAGAAACCCGGCCAGGTGGTTGACGACCAGGGCGCGCGGCCCGCGGTACAGCCCGCCGGCGTTGTTGACGAGCACGTCGATGCGCTCGCAGGCCGCGGCGACGGCCCCGGCGGCCGCGCGCACCTGGCCGAGGTCGGCGAAGTCGGCGCGGACGGTCGTCGCGCCCGGGATCTCGGCACCCGCCGCGGCCAGCCGGCGCTCGTTCCGGCCGAGCAGCACGAGCCGGTCACCGGCCGCGGCGAAGCGGCGCGCGGCCGCCAGCCCGATGCCGGCGCTGGCGCCCGTGACGACCACCGTCCGGGTCATGCCGAACCCTCCGCTGCGCTCCGGCTGCGGCATGACTTGGGGCTGAGCCCATGATGACCGGCCCCTCCGCTGCGCTCCGGGCCGGTCATGCCGAACCCTCCGCTGCGCTCCGGCTGCGGCATGACTTGGGGCTGAGCCCATGATGACCGGCCCCTCCGCTGCGCTCCGGGCCGGTCATC